>JAFDWA010000754.1 GCA_018268735.1 Actinomycetota bacterium
GGTCGTGGTCGGCGTGGGGGTCACACCCAACACCGGTTGGTTGGAGGGATCGGGGCTGCGCCTCGACGACGGCGTCATGTGCGATGCGACCTGTCTCGCCGCGCCCGGCATCGTCGCGGCCGGCGACGTCGCGAGCTGGTTCAACGCGCACTACGGCGAGCAGATGCGCGTCGAGCACTGGGAGCACGCCATCGAGCACGGCGAGGCAGCTGCGCTGCGCCTGCTCGGTGGCGACGTCGACGCGGTCCCGTTCCTGTCGGTGCCGTGGTTCTGGTCCGACCAGTACGACCGCAAGATCCAGATGGCCGGCCGACCGGCACCTGACGACGAGGTGCACGTGCTCGACGGATCCCTCGACGAGCAGCGGTTCGTGGCGGCGTTCCGTCGCGGCCGCCGCTGCACCGGGGTGCTCGGGGTGAACCGCCCGCGCCACGTGATGCAGGCGCGGATGGCGCTGCGCGACTCCCTCGAGTGGCAACCGATCGCGGACCTGTTCGAGTGATGGATGCCGAGACGTCGTTCCGCGCGCTGATCGGGCTCACCCTCCTGGTCGCGGTCGCGGACTGGATCGCTGTCGCGACGGACCGCCGGCGCGTGGAGTACGTCCTCAAGCCGTTGACGATGGTCGTGCTCGTCGCTGCGGCGGTCGCCCTGCCCGATCCGACGTCCGGCGCGGCCCGTGGGTGGCTCGTCGCCGGACTGCTGTGCTCGCTGGCCGGTGACGTGTTCCTCATGTTGGAGGACCACTTCGTCGAGGGCCTCGCGGCGTTCCTCGTCGGCCACGTGGCGTACGTCATCGGGCTGTGGCTCCTCGGCGTCGACCTGAGACGGTTCCTCGTCGGGCTGGCGATCGTGGTCGTGTTGATGGCGGTCGTCGGTCGGATCATCGTCGCCGGCGCCCGACGACACGATCCGAGGCTGACCGCTCCGGTCGCCGCGTACATCTGTGTGATCTCGCTCATGGTCGCGAGCGCGATCGGAACCGGCATCTGGATAGCGGTCCTCGGCGCGTTCCTGTTCTACGTGTCCGACGCGGTGATCGGCATCAGCCGGTTCGTCAGGGACTTCCCTCAGTCGCGGTTGGTCGTGATGACGACGTACCATCTCGCCCAGGTGGGACTCGTGCTGGCGCTCGTGTGATCGCCGCTCGGTCCTCAGGGGGAATCGAGATGTGGAGGCTCTGACATGGCGATCGACACCGGCGCGCCCAGCGGCAGCGTGCTCGACGGTGCCCGGGGCTTCCTGGGCGAGGTGATCGAGCTCCGTCGGGAGCTGCACCTGCACCCGGAGCTGGGCACCGACCTCCCTCGGACGCAGGCTGCCGTCCTGGCGGCGCTCGACGGGCTGGGTCTCGAGATCACCACCGGCACCGCGCTCACCTCGGTGGTCGCCGACCTCCGCGGCGGCGCCGGTGACGGACCCACGATCCTGCTGCGCGGCGACATGGACGCGCTGCCGATGCCGGAGGACACGGGGCTGCCGTTCGCGAGCACCGTCGACAACACCATGCACGCGTGCGGGCACGACGCACACACCGCGATGCTCGTGGGTGCCGCCCGCATGCTCTCGGAGCAGCGCGACTCGCTCGCCGGTCGTGTCCGGTTCATGTTCCAGCCGGGTGAGGAGGGTGACGGCGGCGCCGTCGACATGATCGACGAGGGCGTGCTCGACGGCGTCGACGCTGCGTTCGCCCTGCATGTCGCGCCGAACATGTTCTCGGACTTCGTCGTGCACCGTGCCGGTGCCGCGATGGCCTCCGCCGACGAGCTCGAGATCGTCGTCACCGGCCGTGGTGGTCACGCGTCGACACCGCACTGGGCGACCGACCCGATCCCCGTCGCGTGCGAGATCGTGGGAGCGCTGCAGTCCATGGTCACGAGGACCGTCAACGTGTTCGACCCAGCCGTCCTCACGATCGCCAAGGTGCAGGCGGGGACCACCACGAACGTGATCCCCGAGTCAGCGACCATCGCCGGGACCCTCCGGGCCGTCAGCGAGTCCACCCGCCACGCCGTGTGGGGTCGCATCCGACAGGTCGTCGACGGCATCGCCGCCGCGCACGGCTGCAGCGCAACCGTGCAGATCGACGAGGGCTACCCGGTGACGGTCAACCACCCGGGCTTCACCGCGTGGGCCACGGACGCGGTCGAGGACGTCGTCGGAGCGGACCGCGTCGTCGAGATGCCCTCACCGATCATGGGCGCCGAGGACTTCTCCTACGTCCTGCAGAAGGTCCCGGGTGCGATGTTCTTCCTCGGGGTCTGCCCACCGGAGCACCCGAACCCGTTCGAGGCGCCGGCGTGCCACTCCAACCGGATGGTGCTCAACGAGGAGGCGATGGCGACCGGGATCGCCGTGCACGTCGGCGTGGCCACCGCCTACCTCGCAGCGGGTGGGCGGATCGACTGAGGCAGCCCGCACGGCTCAGCTCGGCGCCGCCGCTGCGGTGTCGGTGTCATCGGAGCTCGCTCGCAACCGGGTTGCGGCGGCGACGTTGATCCGCATCCGCTCGACGTGCTGGGCGAGCACGAGCGTGCCGCTCGACAGCGGGTGCTCGGCGGTGAAGGACTCGATGCGCCTCGCGAGGGCGGGGTCGGTCACGCCCCGGATCCCCTCGAGCATCCGGACCACGGCGCTCGACGGCACCTTCGTGACGACCGTGCCCCAGTGCTCGGAGAGGAACGACCATGCACGCTCGGCGAGGCGGGGATGTGCGAGCGCACGACGCAGGACGTAGGCGGCGTCCTGGGAGCGGACCTCCTCGATCGTGAGGTCGAGCAGGTGATCGAAGCAGGACTCGACGGGCGTGTCGGCCAAGGCGTACAGGTAGCGGATCGACTCCTGCGGGTTCGTGGCCTGGCGCCAGCGTCGTTCGAGCAGTCCGTGGTCCTGCGCCGTGCCGGTCGCCGCGACGACGTCGAGCGCCGCGATCACCAGCGTGCTGTCCGAACCCGGGAGCTCCCGTGCCTGCTCCGGTGCAGCGTGGACGAGCTCGTGGGCCAGGGTCCGAACCGCAGCGTCACGCCCGTGGATCCCCAGCAGGCCGAACAGCACGCCTCGTAGGTCCTTCCACCGGGTCGCTTCGGCGTCGCCGAGTGCGGCGAGGAGGGTCTCGACCGCCGCGAGCGGCACCGTCGCGGCATCGATGGCGAGTTGCGACGAGCGGTCCGCCTGGGTGGCCCCCCTCAGTCGTGAGAGGTCCCGGATGCACTGCGCGAGCCGCCGCCAGACCGACGGATCCGTCTCACGCCACGCGAGGAGGCGCACGATCTCCTCCACGTCGTCGCCACCGAGGCCGCCGGAGAGCAGCCCGTACCACGTGTCGTCGAGCAGCACGAACCGCTCGAGCGCCGTGGTCCGCTCCGCGACCGCTTCGACGGCCCGCAGCGAACCGGGGAGCTTCGAGCGGAAGAACCCGTCGCCACGGGTGTTGAGGCGGATCGCCGCCGGTGCCCCGACGAGGTCCAGATCGACGGGTCCATCGACGACGATGCGGTCCTCACGGGTCGCTCCGGCGACCGTCGTCGTCACCACCAGCGGGACCGGCCAGGTGGCGACCACCGCAGCTGCGTCGCCGGCGTCGTGCGCCCCTCCGCCGGTCGTGATGGTCGCCGGCGCCTGCGTGAGCGTGACCCCGGAGTCCGTCGGCATCGCCGAGATGACCGGGTGGCCGCCCTGCAGGATCCATGCGTCCATGATCCGCCGGATCGGCTCGCCGGTGCTCGACTCGAGGTCGTCCCACAGATCCGTCGTCTCGGTGTTCGCGTGCCGGTGGGCCGCCAGGTACGCGCGCACGCCGTCGCGGAAGCGATCGGCGCCGAGGTACTGCTCGAGCATCCGCAGCACCGACGCGCCCTTCTCGTAGGTGAGGATGTCGAACATCGCCTCGGCGTCCGCCGGGCTGTGGACGGGGAACTCGATCGGTCGGGTGCTCGGGAGCGAGTCGGTGTCGAACGCTGCCGCACGCGACAGGCCGAATCCGGTCCACGCGTCCCACTGGGGTCGGAACGCGTCGGACGCGGTGACCTCCATGAACGTCGCGAACGCCTCGTTCAACCAGATGCCGTTCCACCAGCCCATCGTGACGAGGTCGCCGAACCACATATGGGCGAGCTCGTGGTTGATGACGTCCGCGACCCGCTGCAGCTCCGGCTGGCTCACGTCGGCCTCGTCGACGAGCAGCAGCACCTCCCGGAACGTGATGCAGCCCAGGTTCTCCATCGCTCCGAACGCGAAGTCCGGGATCGCCACCAGGTCGATCTTGTCGCCGGGGTAGGGCAGGTCGTAGTAGCCCTCGTAGAAGCGGATGCCGGCATCGGCGACCTCGAGGGCGAAGCCGCTCAGGTGCTCGGATCCGGGCGGGCAGATCACCCGCAGCGGGATGTCCGTCGCGGCGCCGCTGACGATTCGGGTCGCGCTCGTCGCCAACGGACCGACGACGACCGCCACGAGGTAGGTCGACATCGTCATCGTCTCGGCGAAGCGCACCCTGACCATGTCGTCGTCGGCCGGCTCGTTCGTCGTGGCTGCCGCGTTGGACACGGCGAGCATCCCGTCGGGCACCACGAGGGTGATCGCGAAGACCGCCTTCATGTCGGGCTCGTCGAAGCACGGGAAGGCCCGCCGGGCGTGCGTCGACTCGAACTGCGTGACAGCGAGGCGCTGCTCCACCCCCGCGACGGTGAACGTCGAGCGGTACAGGCCGACGAGGTCCTCGCAGAACGGAGCGGAGAACGCGGCTTCGATCCGAGCGGATCCCGGAGGCAGCGGCTCCTCGAGCACCAGCTCGACACGCTCGTGCTCGACGTCGGTGACAGGACGCGCTGCGATCGCGCTGGCACCGCGAGGCGCCACCGTCACAGCGTCGATGGCGAGGTCGAGCGCGTTGAGCACGATCCGGTCGGTCGGTTCGGTGACGGTGACGTCGATGGCCACCGTGCCGCTGAACGCGTCGGCGTCGGGGTCCACGACGAGCTCCAGCTCGTATCGTCGGGGCAGGACCGTGCGGGGGAGGCGGTAGGCGTCGTCGTTCGTCACCGCCGCAGGGTAGCGAGCCGGTCCCGCGGGCTCGACGGCGGTACCGTCGTGTCGTGCACGAGTGCTTCGACGTCTCCATCACCGACCATGTCGCCCACCTGCAGCTCAAGCGGCCCGACGCCTTCAACTCGATGATCCCGAGCTTCTGGTCCGAGCTGCCCGAGATCGTCGGCGGGATCGACGCGGCGGGATCGGCGCGGGCCATCGTGATCTCCTCGACCGGCAAGCACTTCAGCGCGGGCATGGACCTGTCGGTGTTCACCGGCGGAGGCGGGCTGGCGGAGGCACCGGGGGTCGCCGAGGAAGGCCGCCGCCGCGGTCACCTGTGGATGCTGGTGCAGCACCTGCAGGACTCGTTCACCTCCCTGGAGCAGGCCCGGATCCCCGTGCTCGCAGCCGTGCAGGGCGGCTGCATCGGCGGCGCCGTCGACATGATCTGCGCAGCGGACATGCGCTACTGCTCGGCGGACGCCTTCTTCTGCATCCAGGAGATCAACATCGGCATGACCGCGGACGTCGGCACCCTGCAACGCCTGCCGAAGATCATCCCCGAGGGCATCGCTCGGGAGCTCGCCTACACCGGGGACCGGATGCCCGCCCAGCGGGCGTACGAGTGCGGACTGGTGAACCAGGTGTTCGAGGACCACCAGTCGCTCGTCGACGGGACCCTGGAGATCGCTGCGCGCATCGCGGGGCGTTCACCGCTCGCGATCTGGGGCACCAAGGAGATGGTCAACTACACCCGCGACCACACCGTCGCGGACAGCCTGCGCTACATGGCCGGCTGGCAGGCCGGCATGTTCCAACCGGCCGACATGATGGAGAGCTTCGTCGCCAGGTCCGACGATCGCGACCCGCAGTTCGAGGGGATCCCGCCGCGGCCAGCGCTGTGACGGCCCGCTGTGCGAGGCGGCTCAGTCCTCGTCCTTCTCGAGCGGGGGGAGGAACTCGAAGTTGAGGTCGCCGAGGCGCACCAGCGTCGAGCTGATCCAGCCGCCCATCGCGCTGAAGTGGTCATCGAGCGTCGAGCCGTCGGCCAGCGTCGACTCGTCGAGCTCGTAGCTGCCCTCGTAGCTGATCTCGATCGCGTGCTCGGTCTCGGTGAGGTCGTCGTTGGACACCGCCTCGACCGTCGGACCGGAGCGGTGCAGCCGCTCACCGCCGATGGCGGGGCTCTCCGGTGGGAGCGCGTCGAGGACCCTCCTGGCGTCCGGAGCCTCGACGAGTCGCTGGATGCGCAGCACGATCTCGATCTCGATGCGCGGCAGCTCCGGCAGCTCCTCCTCGATGTACCAGGACCGGTAGGCCGCCTGCGACCACGTCGGCCACTCGAGGGTGATGTCGGCACGCACACGCGGCGGCAGACCCTCGCCGGGGAGGCCGTAGGACGTCTCCCACGTCAGGTCGCCGAGCAGCACGTCGGACTGGAATCGCTCCTCGAACGCCTGGCGCTCGAGCAGCGCCTGCTCCAGCGCGTCGCGCAGGGCGCCGATCGCGTCGGTGAAGACGTGGTCCAGCATCGTCGGCCGCTCAGACCGACGCGAGGTGCTCTGCGTCGATGTCGAAGAGCACCGACGCGCCACCCTGGACGGCGCCGACGAGGCCGGCGGCCTGGGGCAGGTGCTGTGTCGCGTAGTAGCGCGCCGTGGTGATCTTGGCCTGCAGGTACGCCTCGTCGGCTGCTCCCGCGTCGAGCTCGGACCGTGCGCCGAGCGCCTGGCGTGCGAGCAGCCAGCCGCCGGTGACGGTGCCGAACATCCGCAGGTACGGGGTGGCGCCGGCAAGCGCCTCGCGTGGGTCCGCGAGCCCGTTGGCCATGATCCACGACGTCGTCGAGGTCAGCACATCCACAGCGGTGCGCAGCTCGGCGGCGATGTCGCCGAGGTCGCCGCCGGCGGCGTCGAGCTCCACGACCGTCGCGTCCATCCGCCCGACGAAGTCGTTGAAGACGCCACCCATGCGCAACGCGAGCTTGCGACCGACCAGGTCCATCGCCTGGATGCCGTTGGTCCCCTCGTAGATCGGGGCGATCCGGGCGTCGCGGAAGTGCTGGGCGATGCCGGACTCCTCGATGTAGCCCATGCCGCCGTACACCTGCATCGCGGTCGAGGTGACCTCGACGCCGACGTCGGTGCACCACGCCTTGGTCACCGGTGTGAGCAGCTCGGCCAGCTCGTCCCACCGCTCGGCATCGTCGCCGTCGAGCGCACGAGACAGGTCGATCGCCGCCGCGTTGAACACCACGAGGGCGCGCATCGCC
>JAFDWA010000755.1 GCA_018268735.1 Actinomycetota bacterium
GAGGGCGACGTCCGCACCGTCACGCTCGGATCGGGGATCAGCCTGCCGGAGCGGATCGTCACCAACGACGGCGTCCAGCGACGGCTGCAGTACCGGATCGAGGGCGGCCCTGTTCGACACCACCTCGCGACCCTCGACGTGATCGACCTCGGCGACGGCACCTGCCTGGCGGTGTACTCCACCGACGCCGAGCCCGACGTCATGGCGCTGGTCGTCGGCGCGGCGTGCGGCGACGCGCTGCTGGAGCTGCGACGTCAGCTCGACGACGGCGAACGTGCTGCTTGACCTGACGGGAGCCTGATGGGCCGCAAGATCCTCTTCATCACGACCGACCAGCAGCGGTTCGACACCCTGGGCTGCAACGGCGGCGTCCTGAGTCGGACGCCGGTGCTCGATGCGCTGGCAGCACAGGGGATCCGCTACGAGCGGGCGGTGCCGCAGTCGGTGGTGTGCATGCCATCGAGGTCCACCATGCTGACGGGACAGCACCAGCGGACCCACGGCGTGTGGATGAACGGCGTGCCGCTGCCCGTCGACGCACCGTCGGTCGCCACGCTGCTGCACGACGAGGGCTACAGGACCGCGTTGATCGGCAAGGCGCACTTCGAGCCGTTCCTCGACCCGTTCCTGCGCTTCAGCGAGAACCGCATCGCGATGCTCGGCACCGAGACCGTCGACGATCGCCGCTTCGGCGGTGGCATCGGACCGCACCGCGGGTTCGAACACCTCGAGCTCGCCACGCACAGCCCTGTCGGGTGGTTGCACTACGCCCGGTGGATCGCCGCCGAGCACCCCGAGGCTGTCGGCGGCTTCTATGCCGTGCTGGACCAGGACCTCGAGGTCAACAGCGACGGGTTCGGCGACACTGGGGCGCCGCAGGTCAAGCACAACCCGATCCAGCGGGGTTGGTACCACACCGACTGGGTCGCCGACCGCACGATCGCCTGGCTCGACGGCCTGTCTGCGAACGACGACTTCTTCTGCTGGATGAGCTTTCCCGACCCGCACCACCCGTGGGATCCGCCGCAGTCCGAGCTGCACCGGGTGCCCTGGCACGACGTCGACCTGCCCGCCGGATACCCCGAGTCGGCATCCGAGCGCGAGGCGCTCCTCGACGCCAAGCCCCGTCACTGGCGCCTCTGGTACGACGGTTCGCTCGTGTCGAACTACGAAGCGCCGGCACGCTGGGTGCCGGCCACGCTCACCGCGGACCAGGTTCGGGAGGTCAACGCCGTCAACGCGGTGGAGGTCGAGCTCGTCGACGAGGCGATCGGGCGGGTGCTCACCGCGATCGACGCCCGCGGATGGTCCGACGACCTCGACGTGGTGTTCACCACCGACCACGGCGAGCTGCAGGGCGACTTCGGGTTGCTGTTCAAAGGCCCCTACCACGTCGACGGCCTCATGCGGCTGCCGCTCGTCTGGCGACCGGCGCCGTCAGCGGGAATCGCTCCGGCCACCGTCGCCGCACCGGTCGGCCTGGTCGATCTGGCACCCACGTTCGCGACGATCGCCTGCCGATTGACCCCGGACTGGATGCAGGGGACGACCCTGCCGGTGGACGACGACGACGCCGCCAGCCGCGGGATCGAGGCACAGCTCACCGCCTGGGACAGCGAGCTCCACGGCATCGCGATGCACGTCCGGACGATCACACGTGACGACTGGGTGTGCACCGCCTACCTGCCAGGAACCGTCCACGACGGCACCGAGGGCGAGCTCTACTCGCTCCTCGACGATCCGCTGCAACGAGCCAACCGGTGGGACGACCCCACCGTCCGGTCGCTCCGCGAGGACCTGCTCGCGGACATGTGGGACCGCCAGCCACCCGATCACGAGCCCCGGTTGGAGCTCCAGGCGCCGGTCTGACGCCGCGCTCCCCCGACAGCGCCTCCCCTGACGCTGCTCCCCCGAACGCGCATCTGGCCGTCGTGGTGCCGGTCATCACCGGTGCCACGACGGCCAGAACGCAACGGGGTGCAGCTCAGGTGCCGAGCAGCTTCGCCTTCTGCGCGGCGAACTCCTCCTCGGTCAGGATCCCCTGCGCCTTCAGCTCACCGAGCTTCTGCAGCTGCTCCAGCACGTCGTCGGTCGAGGCCGCGGCCGGCGCTGCAGGTGCGGGAGCCGGCTGTGGTGCGGTCTGCTGCTCGTAGGCCTGTTCGCGCTGCGCGTAGATGTTGGCATCTCGGGCAGCGAACTTCTCGGCCTGTCGACGCTGGACCCTGCCGCTCACGGCAGTGGCGGTCCCGGCGATGGCGGCTGTCCTGGCGACGCCCCTCAGCAGTCCTGGCATGGTGGTCCTCCTTCAGATCGGGTGGGATGACGGATTCGGTTCAGGCAGACTCTGCCGCCTCGAGCACCTCGAGCGCCTCGAGCACCTCGGCAGCCGGGATGCGACCCGAGGCGACCACCGCACCGCCGGCGCCGAAGGCCGCCGTCACGAAGCGCTCCGCCCAGCTGTTCTCCCAGACGATGAGCACCGCGACGGTTCCCGGGTCCAGCGCCGCCGCGGCCTCGGCGATGTCGTCGTCGCCCAGCAGTCCGCTGCGCGCGCCCTCGAACGCGGTGAACGACTCGTGGAGGGCGTCGAGCGCGATGCCGGAGAAGGTGCCGTCGTCCTCCTTGCGGATGGCGACGAGGTCCCAGACCGACACGATGCCGGTGTCGACGAGAGCGAACAGCTCGGCGGCAGCACCGTCGAGCGGGACGTCACCCGGGAACTCGAGCAGCACGTAGTCGATCGGGCCGGGAAGGAGGTCGGTGTCGGTCATCGGTTCAGGCCTCCCCGTGCAGGTGCTTCTGGATCTCTGCCTCGTCCTCGGCGCTGAGCGACGTCTTGATGACGTTGCCGCCGTACTTGGACAGGCCGTCGAGCGCCTTGTCGGTCGTCATCTGCTCCACGATCATGAACAGCGCCGAGGTGCCGGGCTGCATCGCGGCCCTGACCTGCTCCTGGAACTCCTTGCTGACCGAGCCCTTGGCCAGCTTGCCGCCGAGCGCCCCGAAGGCCGCTCCCATCGCCATGCCGAAGATCGGGACGAAGAACAACATGCCGAACAGCAGGCCCCAGAACATGCCCCAGGTGGCACCGGCGCCGACCTCGTGCTGGTTCGTGATGGTCCGGAACTTGCCGTCCTCACCACGGACCACCGAGGCGACGGCATCCGGCTGGATGACGAGGTCGTTGGCCAGGCGACCGACCTCGTCCATCGCCGACAGGGCGGTGGTCGTGTCGTCGTAGCCGATTGCGATCAAGTCGGGCATTTTGCGCTCCTCTGCAGCGTCACGCAGTCATGCGTGCTCGGTCCTTCGATGCTCGCGATCCCCGGACCTGCGTTCATCACCCTCGTGGGGTGAAGGCGGGACGCTGGATCACCTCCGGTGACGTTAGCCCCGCCATCGGACGCTCAGCGCTGTGCCAGGACCTGCAGGGTCGCGAGGCCCGACGCCTGGACGACCCGGGGCAGCTCCTCGAGGCGACCCGGCGATCCCTGCAGCTGCGCGTCGAGGAACGCGACGACCGCCTCGTCGAGCACCGTGCTCCGTGGCGGCGTGAACATGTCGCTGTGACCCCCACCGGTGAAGGTGAGGAACCAGGTCGGCCCGTGCAGGAGCTGGACCTTGCGTTCGCTCTGCGCATACGGAACCCGCTGGTCCGCGTCGCCGTGGACGAGCAGCACCGGGATCGGAGCCATGTCCGAGAGCTGCGCGGTGGGGGTGCGGTCGACGAGCACGCCCGCGATGTCGACGACGGCGTCCGGGTGGATCGACGTGCAGCAGGTGTCGTAGGCGGCGGACATCGCGGTCCCCCCGCCGAGCGAGTGGCCGCTCAGCGCGACGCAGTCCGCGCGCACGAGACCGTGCAGCACGTCGGAGCCCGACGCTGCGGCAGCTCGGATCTGCTGCACGACGAACGAGACGTCGGCGGGCTGGTTGGCGAGGTCGGAGGGGTCGCTCGAGCGGCTGCTGAGCGGGAAGGTCGGTGCGACCACGACGTAGCCGGCGCTGGCCCACCTGGCGAGGGTCTCGATCCGCTCGTCACCCCAGCCGCCGAGGCCGTGGGAGTGCACGAGCAGCGGGAACGGGCCGTCGGTGGACGGTGCCGCACCCGCGGTGGCAGCGCCGCTCGTGTCCCCTGAGCCCTTGGCGGGGTACAGCACGACGAGGGGCAGCGTCCGACTGGGTGCCGCCCGATCGGCCAGCGACTGCGGTGCGACCGTTGCCCGACTCGTGTCGACGACGGTGCGGTCCGCTCGACCGACGGCGTGGTCACCGATCGCGCCACCTGCGCCCCCGTTCGCCCGGCGGCATGATCCCGACGGAGCGGCGGCCGGCTTCGACGTGGTCGTCGAGCGACCACCGGACGCGGGCTGTGCCGAGCGGTCCGAGGCGCAGGCACCGAGCACGGCCGCCGCCAGCAGGACCGTCAGCGCTGCGACCAGCGCGCGGCGCCCCATCACCGCAACGACCCGAACGCTGCGTCGATCTGGCCCCACCGCGACGGGTGTGCGACCAGCAGTCCCGAGCGACCGTCGCCGGGCTCGTAGGGATCCCCTCCGGGTCGCGCGACGCGGAGGCCGGACTCCGCGGCGTAGAGGGCGGGGGCGGTGTGGTCCCAGGGCAACGTCCGCCAGTACAGCACGAAGGCGGCCGTGCCGCGTACGACAGCGTCGTAGTCGAACGGGCAGCTGCCGATGCCGTGGACGGCGTCGCGCAGCAGCGCGGGGCCGGTCCCGAGACGGTCGCGCACCGCGGCAGGGAGGTAGCCCCTCTTGAGGAGGCCCACCGCATCGGGTCGCGGCGGCCGGGCATCGACCGCCGCGCCGTCACGCCACGTCCCTGCGCCCAGCTCGGCGTGCAGCATCGACCCGGCCACCGGCAGGTGCATCCATCCGTGCGTCGTCCGTCCGTGTTGGACCAACGAGACCATCACGGCGAAGTCCGGTGAGCCTGCCGCGAAGTTCGAGGTGCCGTCGATCGGATCGATCACCCACACCGCTTCCGCGGTGGCGACGAGCCCGAGCAGCGACGGGTCCTCAGCCGCTGCCTCCTCGCCGAGCACCGGCAGATCGACCAGCGAGCGGAGCCGCTCGGCGAGTGCCCGTTCGCACGCGGCGTCGGCGACGGTGACGAGGTCGCCCGGCGACTTCTCCTCGATCTCGTCGTCGCCAAGGACGCCGAGGCGAGGCAGGACCTCGGCCGATGCGACGTCGACGATCGCCGATTCGACTGCTCGCCCGTCGATCGCGATGCCGTCCACCACGGTCCCGGCTCGGACCGACGTCGCCCGCTCCTATTCCTGGACCAGCTCGATGAGCGTCCCGCAGGCGCCCTTCGGGTGGATGAACGCGACTGTCGTGCCGCGCGAACCGGGACGTGGCGCCTTGTCGATCGGCGTCGCGCCCGCGGCGACGAGCGCATCGAGTGCCGCCTGGCAGTCGTCGACCCTGTAGCCGACGTGGTGCAGACCCTCACCGCGCTTCTCGATCGCCGTCGCGATCG
>JAFDWA010000756.1 GCA_018268735.1 Actinomycetota bacterium
TCGCGCTTGTCGATCCGGCCGGTGGTGAGCACGACGGCGTCCTCGACGAGCAGGTGGCCGATCTGCGCCATCGTCTTCGGGAACACCATGGCCTCGACCGAGCCCTGCAGGTCCTCGAGGACGAACACGGCCATCAGGTCGCCCTTGCGGGTCCACTTGCGCTGCAGGCCGGTGATGACGCCGCCGATGGTGCGCTGCACGCCGTCGTCGAGCTCGGCGAGGTCGGGGATGGTGCAGTCGGCCTTGCGCTTGAGCGCGTGCTCGGCGCCGAGCAGCGGGTGATCCGACACGTACAGGCCGAGCATCTCCTTCTCGAACGCGAGGCGTTGCTTCTTGTCGAACTCGACGTCGGGGATCCTGATCCGCTCGTCGAAGGCCGGGCCGTCCTCCAGCTCCCCGAACAGCGACATGACGCCCATGTCGTGCTCCTTGCGACGAGCGATCGTGGCGTCGACGATCTGCTCGAAGACCGTCAGCAGGCCCTGGCGAGGATGGCCCATCGAGTCGAACCCGCCCGCCTTGATGAGCGACTCGATCGTTCGCTTGTTGAGCACCTGGGTGTTGACCCGCTGGCAGAAGTCGTAGAAGTCCTCGAAGGGACCGCCCTCGTCGCGTTCGGCCAGGATCAGCTCGACCAGGCCGGAACCCACGTTGCGGACGGCGGAGAGCCCGAACAGGATCCGCGCCGCCTCGTGCTCCGCTCCCCCGTCCACGGTCGCGCCCTCGCCGTCGGTCCCGGCCGACACCGGGGCGAAGTCCGACAGCGACCGGTTGACGTCGGGGACGGTGACCTCGATGCCCATCGCCCGGCACTCCGCCAGGTAGACCGCTGCCTTGTCGAGGTTGGTCTTGACGCTGGTCAGCAGCGCGGAGAGGTACTCGGCCGGGTAGTTCGCCTTGAGGTAGGCGGTCTGGTAGGCGACGAGCCCGTAGCCGTAGGAGTGCGACTTGTTGAAGGCGTAGTCCGCGAAGGGCTCGATGATGTCGAACCACGCGGTGCCCAGATCGGCGCCGTAGCCGGTGGCTTCGCAGCCCTCGACGAACTTGGTGCGCTCCTTGGCGATGAGCTCCCGGACCTTCTTCCCGCAGGCCTTCCGGAGGTTGTCGGCATCGGCCAGGGAGTACCCGGCGAACCGCTGGGCGATCCGCATGATCCCTTCCTGGTAGATGCACAGCCCGTAGGTGTCACCGAGGATCTCCTCGGCGTCGGGGTGCAGGTAGGTGACCTCCTGGCGGCCGTTCTTGCGGTCCGCGTAGTCGGTGTGCATGTTGGCTGCCATCGGCCCCGGTCGGTACAGGGCGACGAGCGCTGCGACGTCTTCGAACTCGGTGGGTGCGAGCGAGCGGATCAGGGCACGCATGGGACCGCCCTCGAGCTGGAACACGCCGATCGTGTCGGCCCGGCGCAGCAGCTCGTAGGTGGCCTCGTCGGCCAGGTCGACGTCGTCGATGTCGACCTCGACGCCTCGGGTGCGGCGGATCAGCTCGAGGGCGTCGGAGATGACGTCGAGGTTGCGCAGACCGAGGAAGTCCATCTTGAGCAGGCCGAGCTCCTCGACCCCGTGCATCTCGTACTGTGTGACGACCGGCGCGTCCTCGATGGCGACGCCGGACTCCGGCTTGCGCTGGATCGGCAGGTACTCGGTGAGCGGCTCCTTGGTGATCACGACCGCCGCGGCGTGGATGCCGTCCTGGCGGCGCAGGCCCTCGAGCCCCTTCGCGACGTCGACGACCTCCTTGACCTCCGGGTCCGCGGCGTACATCTCGCGCAGCTCGGTCGCCATCTTGTAGCCGTCGGCGAACTTGGGGTGCTCCTCCAGACAGGCGTACAGCGGGGTGTCGCGGCCCATCACCAGCGGCGGCATGGCCTTGGCGACCTTGTCGCCGACGATGTACGGCTTGCCGAGCACCCGCGCCGCGTCGCGCACCGCGGCCCGAGCCTTGATCGTCGAGAAGGTGACGATCTGCGCCACGTGGTCACGGCCGTAGCGCTCCGCCGCGTAGCGGATCATCTCGTCGCGGTAGCGGGAGTCGAAGTCCATGTCGATGTCGGGCATGGACTTGCGACTCGGGTTGAGGAAGCGCTCGAAGAGCAGGTCGTAGCGGATCGGGTCGAGGTCGGTGATGCGCAGCGTGTAGGCCACAGCGCATCCGGCGGCGGACCCACGACCGGGACCGACGCGGATGCCGGCGTCGCGGGCGTGGCGGATGAGGTCCCACACGATCAGGAAGTAGGAGCTGAACCCCATGTCGCCGATGGTCTTGAGCTCGAAGGCGAGGCGTTCCACCACAGCGTCGGGGAGCTGGTCGCCCCAACGCTCACGGGCACCGGCGAAGGTCAGGTGTTCGAGGTACTCGGCGTCCTCGGTGAAGCCCTCGGGCAACGGGAAGTTGGGCAGCTGGGGCTTGCCGAACTCGATCTCCACGTTGCAGCGCTCGGCGATCCACAGCGTGTTGTCACACGACTCGGGCACCTCCCGGAACAGATGGCGCATCTCGGTCGCGGTCTTCAGGTAGTGCTCGTCGCCGTGGAACTTGAACCGGTCCGGGTCGCTCATCAGCGACCCGGTCTGCACGCACAACAGGGCGTCGTGGGCGACCGCGTCGCCCCGCTGGACGTAGTGGCTGTCGTTCGTGGCCAGCAGCGGGGCCTGCAGCCGTCGGGCGATCTCCAGCAGCTGCGGATTCGTCCGGTGCTGCTCGGGGATGCCGTGGTCCTGGATCTCGACGAACAGGTTGTCGCGCCCGAAGATGTCCTGCAGCCGCGCCGCCTTGGCGAGCGCAGCGTCGAACCCCTCGTTCATCAGCGACTGCAGCACGTGGCCGCCGAGGCACCCGGTGGTGGCGATCACGCCCTCGTTGTGCTCGGCGAGGGTCTCCCAGTCGACGCGGGGCTTGTAGTAGTAGCCCTCCATGTAGGCACGGCTGGCGAGCTGGATCAGGTTCCGGTAGCCGGTCGCGTCCTCGGCCAGCAGCGTCAGGTGGTAGTAGAGCTTGCGACCGCCGTCGACCTCACCGCCGGAGTCGTCGACCTTGCCCCGGCGAGGCGGCCGCTCGTGGCGGGAGTCGTGCGCCATGTACGCCTCGGTGCCGAGGATCGGCGTCACACCCTGCTTGCGGCACTCCTTGTAGAAGTCGAGGATCCCGTACATGTTGCCGTGGTCGGTGATGCCCATCGCGGGCTGGCCGTCCGCAACCGCCGCTGCGACCACGTCGCCGATCCGCGCAGCACCGTCGAGCATCGAGTACTCGGTGTGCTGATGCAGATGGACGAAGGAATCCGGCACCCTCTCGCTCCCCGTTGGCGGCCGTCGACCGGGACCGCCGGCCCCGGTCGACGGGGTGAAGGCTGCCGGAAACGACACTCGTGTGATTCGGCTCCGAGTATCGCGCGGGTCGGTCGTGGTGTCCTCCAGGCCCACTCCCACCCAGCGAACTTGTAGCCCACACGCCGTCAGAGCGACCGTCAGCTACAAGTTCGGCGAACGCCAGCGAACTTGTAGCCCACACGCCGTCAGAGCGACCGTCAGCTACAAGTTCGGCGAACGCCAGCGACCTTGTAGCCCACACGCCGTCAGAGCGACCGTCAGCTACAAGTTCGGCGGCGGCCGGCTCCGGCTGTCAGATGTATCCCGGACCGGGGCCGGGGCCTGCCCCGGGCGGCACACCGGGGCCCTGCATGAGCTGGCCGCGCATGCCCTCGAGCTGCTGGCGCGCCGACATCTGCTGGGCCATGAGCGCTGCCTGGATCCCGTGGAACAGGCCCTCGAGCCAGCCGACGAGCTGGGACTGTGCGAGTCGCAGCTCGACCTCGCTCGGGAGGGTGTCGTCGGCGAAGTCGAAGCTGAGCTCCTCGAGCTCGGCAGCCAGCTCGGGGGACAGCGCTGACTTCAGCTGGTCGAGCGATCGCTCGTAGATGTCGCGGAGCTGGCCGCGCGATGCCTCGTCGAGCGACGTGCTGCGCACCTCGTCGAGCATCTGCTTGACCATCGCGCCGATCCGGATGATCTTCGCCGGCGAGTTGATGTCGGGCTCTTCGGCGTCTGCCTCGGCGGTGTCCCCCGTCGCTGCGTCGAAGGTGACGGCACCGTTGCCGGCGGGCTGCGCCGAGTGGGGGCCGTCGGGCGGATCGACGGAATCGGGCTCGATCACCTCGGGCGCAGCGGTCGGCGTGTCGGCGTCTGACATGTGGATGACCCTATCGGTCAGCAGGTCAGCTGCCCCTGGCCGCCATGAGCGGCACGTGGACCTCGGCGGGGGTCATCGATCCGTGACGACCGATGAGGTGGAAGGGACCGGTGTCCATGGGGTCCTCGAAGGCCACGGGCTCGCGTGCCACGAGCGCGACGTCGCCGAGCCGGGCCAACGGGCCGGGCAGGACCTTCGGACCGAACCAGCACTCGTCGAGCACCTGCTCGCGGCTGACGACCCAGGCCACGTCGCTGTGGTGGGTGCGGGCGACGTCGAGCAGGGCGGCTTCGGCCCCGGGGACGGCGTGCAGCCAGCGGAAGCGGGCCTCGCCGGACTGGTGGCGGACCCGGCTCAGCACCTCGGGGTGCGGTGGGAGGACCCGGTCGCCGACGTCGACCTGACCGTGGTCCGACGTGATCACGAGCGCGGTGCCCGACGGGAGCTCCTGGAGGAGGTACTCGACCATGCGGTCCACGAAGACGATCTCGGCGTCGTAGACGGCGCCGAGTCCGTACTCGTGCGCGACCTTGTCGATGCCGTCGTAGTAGGCGTACACGAACGGCTCGCCGGCGCGGACCTGGTGCAGGATCTCGGCGACGAGCGTCGACGGCATCCGGTACGGCACGTGCCGGCACCCTCCGAGGTGGGCCCTCGTGAAGCCGGTGTCGCGGAACTCCGCACGGACGACGACGGGTGGGCGATGGCCGCCGAACGCGACGTCGTGCTGCACGGACTCCGGGGGGATCGACTCGCGTGCATCTCCCCTGGAGGTGGTCCAGCGCAGGACGTTGAGGTTGTCCGGGCCGTCGACAGCCATCCGGTAGCCGATGACGCCGTGCTCGCCAGGTGGGAGGCCCGTGCTGATCGAGGTGAGGGCGGTCGCGGTGGTGGTGGGCGCAACGG
>JAFDWA010000757.1 GCA_018268735.1 Actinomycetota bacterium
CTCCGACGGCTCCAGTGGATCGCTGTCGGCCTCGGTGCGGTCGCGGTCGCGGTGATCACCGTGGGCTACGGCGAGGTGCCCTACGTCGCGCTCGCGCTCGCCGTGTCGTTCGCCGGCTACGGCTTCCTCAAGAAGCGGGTGACGCTCGCTCCGTCCCAGTCGCTGGCGGCGGAGACCGCGATCCTGGCCCCGGTCGCGGCGATCGCCATGGCGGTCATGGCCCGCGGCAACGGCCTGGAGTTCGGCAGCGACCCGGCCATGTCGGCGCTGCTCGCCACGTCCGGGGTGGTCACCGCGGTCCCGCTGGTCCTCTTCGCCGCGTCGGCCCGCCGCATCCCGCTCACCATGCTCGGCCTGCTGCAGTACCTGACGCCGACGCTGCAGTTCCTGTGCGGCGTGCTCATCTTCGACGAACCGATGTCGGCCACACGTTGGGTCGGGTTCGGTCTCGTCTGGGCTGCGCTGACGTTCATGTCGGTCGACGCCGTGGGTCGGCTGCGGGCCGGAGGGCAGTTGCAGGACTCCGACGAGGCGGTCGTCGCCGCAACCCCCGACCTGGGCTGAGGGCTGGACGTCGGCCCACGCCGACCGGTCAGCGCCGGTCGGCGATCACTCCCACTCGATGGTGCCCGGCGGCTTCGACGTGATGTCGTAGGCGACCCGGTTCACGCCCGGCACCTCGTTGATGATCCGGCTCGCCATCGACTCCAGCACGTCATAGGGGATGCGCGCCCAGTCCGCAGTCATCGCGTCCTCCGACGTCACCGCCCGGATGATCACCGGGTGGCCGTAGGTGCGCTCGTCGCCCATCACCCCGACGGTGCGGATGTCGGGCAGCACCGCGAACGCCTGCCAGATCTCGCGCTCCAACCCGGCGATGCGCAGCTCCTCGCGGACGATGGCGTCGGCCTCCTGCAGCAGCGCCACCATCTCGGGGGTCACCTCGCCGATGATCCGCACGCCGAGTCCCGGACCGGGGAACGGCTGACGCCACACGATCTCGTCGGGCAGGCCGAGCTCGTGGCCCACCGCGCGGACCTCGTCCTTGAACAGCAGGCGCAACGGCTCGACCAGCTCGAAGTCCAGGTCCTCGGGCAGACCGCCGACGTTGTGGTGGCTCTTGATCGTCGACGCGTGGGCGGTACCCGACTCGATCACGTCCGGGTACAGGGTCCCCTGCACGAGGAACGCAGCGTCCTGCACACCGCCGCGGGCGTCTTCGAACACCCGGATGAACAGCTCGCCGATCGCCTTGCGCTTGTCCTCCGGCTCGGTCACCCCGGCCAGGCGCTCGAAGAACCGATCCGCCGCACGGACGTGGATGAGCTCGATGCCCTGGTGGCGCTGGAACGTCTCCACGACCTGCTCGCCCTCGTTCTTGCGCATGAGGCCGGTGTCGACGAACACGCAGGTGAGCTGCGGGCCGATCGCCCGGTGCACGAGCGCCGCGGCGACCGCCGAGTCGACCCCGCCCGACAGGCCGCAGATCGCCCTGCCGTCGCCGACCTGCGCCCGGATCGCAGCGACCGAGGCGTCGATGAAGCTCTCGGTCGTCCACGTGCCCGGCAGCCCCGCCAGATCGTGGAGGAAACGGGCGATCAGCTCCTGGCCGTGGGGGGTGTGCGCGACCTCGGGGTGGTACTGCACCGCCCAGATCCGACGCTCCGGCGACTCGATCACCGCGCACGGCGCCCCCTCGGAGCCCGCCGTCGAGACGAACCCCTCAGGCGGGCGCTGCACCGCGTCGAAGTGGCTCATCCACACCGTCTGGTCGTGCGGCAGGTCGTCGCTGAGCAGCGCCGAATCGGTGCCGTCGATGCGGTGCACGACCGTCCGGCCGTACTCCCCCGCGCCGCCGCCACCGACCTCGCCGCCGAGCTGCTGCGCGATGAGCTGCTGGCCGTAGCAGATGCCGAGGATCGGCACGCCCAGGTCGTACACACCCGGATCGATCATCGGTGCATCCGGCACGCGAACCGACTTCGGGCCACCCGAGAAGATGATCGCCGCCGGGTTCCGCTCCGCGAGCTCGGCTGCGGTGATCGTGTGCGGGACGATCTCGGAGTAGACCCGCGCCTCCCGCACCCGTCGCGCGATCAGCTGCGCGTACTGGGCGCCGAAGTCGACCACCAGCACCGTCGGCTGGTCCGTGACGACGGCATGCACCGCTGGGCTCGGTGCAGCCCGGTCGCCGCTCACCGCTGGGCTCCGGGACGCACCGACGGCGGTGCCGTCACCATGAGCTCCGCCTTCTGGAGCTCCTTGAGCGTCGCGTAGCCGCTGACGGCCATCGCCTTGCGGAGCCCACCGATGATGTTGGTGCGCCCGTCGGCTCGGTCCGACGGTCCGAGCAGCATCTGCTCCAACGACCCGAGGCGCTTCGCTCGACGCAGCCGACCCCTGGGCAGCCGGGGGTGTGGCGCCGTCATCGACCACACCGCACCGCCGGCGGGGGCCTCGTCGGCCGCAGCGAGCGGCGCGCCCAACACGACGGCGTCGGCGCCGCAGACGATCGCCTTCGCGATGTCGCCGCCAGTGGTCATGCCACCGTCCGCGATGACGTGCACGTAGACGCCGGTCTCGTCGAGGTGGCGCATCCGGGCTGCGCGGGCATCGGCGATCGCGGTGGCCTGCGGGCTGCCGACGCCGAGCACCCGACGGGTCGTCGAGGTCCGGCCGGTGCCCACACCGACGAGGATCCCTGCGGCGCCGGTCCGCATCAGGTGCAGCGCCGCCTGGTAGCTCGAGCACCCGCCGACGATCACCGGCACCTCGAGACGACGGACCAGGTGCTTGAGGTCGAGCGGCTCGTGGGTGCCGTCGCTCACGTGCTCGGCAGAGGTCACGGTGCCCTGGATCAGGAGCAGATCCGGCTCGGCCTTCTTGATGGTCGCGAGCAGCGACTCGGTCGTCGACGGGCTGACCGCGACGCACACCGTGCCACCCGCCTCGCGGATCTCGGCGATCCGCTGCTCGATCAGGTCAGGGCGCACCGGCGCCGCATACGCCTCGCGCAGCAGCGCGACCCCGTCACGGTCCGCGCCACCTCCGTCGTCGGCACCATCGCGCAGATCATGGGCGGCGATGCGCTCGAGCAGCGCAGTCGGGTCCTCGTGACGGCACCAGAGGCCCTCGAGGTGCAGCGCACCGGCTCCACCGAGGCGGCTCATCTCGACCGCGGTGGTCGGGCTCGTGACCCCGTCGAGCGCGGCGGCGATCACCGGGATCGGGAACTGGTACGCGTCGATCTGCCAGGTCACGTCGACGTCGTCCGCGTCGCGGGTTCGGCGGCTCGGCACGATCAGGACCTCGTCGAGCGAGTAGCCGCGACGTCCGTCCTTGCCCAACCCGATCTCGATCTCTGCCACGTCTCACCTGTCCCGGGGAAAGGCGGGAGTCTACTGCGACCGGAACGGCCACCCCCGCTCTGCGCTCCGGCGGCCACCCCCGCTCTGCGCTCCGGCGGCCACCCCCGCTCTGCGCTCCGGCGGCCACCACAGCCCCGAGGACGTCCGGCGTCGATGGTGGACGCGAGACGTGCAGGGCTCAGGATGGTCCGGGCGGGGTGCCGGGTCAGCCCCGAAGGGAGCGCAGCAGCTGCTTCGCGATCGTCGCGTTCATCTGCCACACGACCTTCCGGCCGACGTCGGTGGCCTGCTGCACCACCCCACCGCCGGTCATCTCCTCGATCGAGTCGAGCCCGGCGACCACAGCCGACGCCGTCGCGTCGGTGGCCTTGTAGCCCATGTTGGTCAGTCCCTTGACGATCTCCGACTGCGCGACCGGCTCCGGAGCCGCCGACGCGATGATCCGCAGTGCATCCTTGGTCAGCTCCGCACCCTGGGTGACGGCCTCGACAGCGGTCAGGCCGGCGTCCTCCCCGCCGTCGACCGACGCGAGCCAGCGTCGCACCTTGACGACGATCTCGCCGTGGGTCTCGCCCTCGAAGGTCACGCTCGGCATGGTCCCAACCTACCGGTCGGACCCGGGTTCACGACCCATGCCGATCGCCACGACGGGAGCCGACCGAGTCGGCGTCGGACCCGAGGATCAGGCGCGACGCACGGTCGTAGGTCATGTAGTTCCACGCCCAGTTCACGAGCACGTTCACCCGGTTGCGGAACCCGATCAGCATCACGAGGTGCAGCACGAGCCACGCGATCCACCCCAACGGACCCGAGAAGCGGATCCGGCCGGGGAGCTGGGCGACCGCGTCGTGTCGGCCGATCGTCGCCATCTTGCCCTTGTCGAGGTAGCGGAACCGCTCCGGAGCCCGACCCTCCAGCTCGGCGACCAGGTTCCGTGCGACGAGCCGGGCACCCTGGATCGCGACCGGGGCCAGCTGCGGGAGCACCTCCCCGTCACGACCCGGCGAGGCAGCGAGGTCGCCGATGACAGCGACCTCCGGATGACCCGGGACGCGCAGGTGGTCGTCGACGGCGACTCGCCCCCCACGCGTGAGCACCTGGTCGCCGAGCTGGCGGGCGAGGACCGCTGCGAGCGGGTTGGCCGTGATGCCGGCGGTCCAGACCAGCGTCGAGCACGGGATCCGAGAGCCGTCGTCGAGCTCGACGTGCTTGCCGTCGGTCGCGGCGACCCCTGTGCCGAACACCATCTCGACGCCGAGGGACGCGAGGGTCGCCCGGGCGCGCTCGGACAGCTTCGGGTGGAACCCGGCGAGCAGGCGGTCACCGGCCTC
>JAFDWA010000758.1 GCA_018268735.1 Actinomycetota bacterium
AGGGTGCCCCGAAGAAGAACAGGTGAGCGTACCGGCGGGCGAGCATGACGTCCGGTGCGTGCGCCTCCGGGTTCGACAGGACGTCGTCGAGCGCGGCGGTGAACGCCTGCCGGGAGTCGATGTCGGTGGTGAAGCCCTTGCCTCGGTAGTGGGTGTCGCCGGCGACGATCACCGGTGTGCCGCCGACCGCGAGCTCGAGCCCGGCGGTCGACGTGTAGACGAGCCCGACGTCCGCCGCGTCCATGAGAACGTACGAGTCGAACGGGTCGTCCGGTCCGATGACCCGCACGTTCGGAGGCAGTTCAACCCTTTCCAGGTAGGTAGCGAGCGAGTCGCGGGTCGCCTTGCCGGGCAGGTGCGTCTCCGACGGATGCACCCGGATGACGAGGTGGTCGGCGCCCCGGAGTCGGAACTCGTCGACCGCAGCATCGAGCCACTCGCGTATCGACGGGAAGGCCAGGTCGCGGTCGACGACCGCCGAGTCCCACGTCACATTGGTGAACAGCACGACGAGCCGACCGACGGAGCGGTCCTGCACGTCAGCGTTGCCTCCGTCGCCGAGGTCGCCGTCTCCAGGCATGAAACCCCAGAACTGATCGAGTGCCTCGCCGTTGCGTCTGCTCATGAGGTACTCGTCGAGCTCGGCGTCCTGGGCCGGGGTGAGGTGGTCGCTCCGGCGCGACCACTGCGCGTCGAAGTCGTAGTGGCCGGCAGGACGATCCCGCGAGTACACGATGGTGTTGCGACGAAACGCCCGTTCGTGGGAGACGACGTCGATGCCTCGGCGGCGACAGATCTCCCATGTCACGGCCTCGAACACGAAGAGTCCCGACATCAGCAGCACCACATCGGGCTCGGCGGTGTCGAGCAGGTCCTCGACCGACGCGGCGATGGTTCGCGCAGAGCGGAGGAACGCCCGCTGCACGTGGCCGACCAACGGGTCGTCACCGACGTTTGCGGCGCAGAGGAACCACTTGACCGGGATGTCCACGAGCCGGCCCAGCGGCAGGTCGTGCCACTCCACGTCGCGCAGATCACCTCTGCTGATCGAATCCAGCTCGTCCCACGGATCGGGATCGGACCAGTCGCCGAAGTCGGACAGGCGCAACTCGGGGAACCCGTGCGCAGCGATCGCTCCCCGCGTGTAGTGACGACACGAGCGGCACGGCATCGGCGGTGCTTCGTAGGTGTTCGCACGGTCGCAGATCGACAGTCCGCCACCACAGGTGGCGAACGTCACGCGAGCGCCACGGAGCTGCAGCGCGTGAGCGAGCATCGCCTGGTTCTGGACGTGCTCCACCCAGTCGCGCGGTGACAGCATCAGCACGTGGTCCCCATCGCTGGTCGGTGGCATCTGGGAGCGAAGGCGCCGCGCTGCGAGGAACTCCGGTGCGACCCAACCGGCCCGGAGCAGGGCCTCGACTCCCTTGCGGGCGTACACCGTGGCCTGGGTGGGATCGGGGAGCGTCACCAGCGACTCCTTCGAGGACGGCTGTCGAACGGTCGACCCGTCGCGATCCTGCCGATGCCGCGGAGGAAGCCCAGGCCGTACGCCCAGTGGCATATCCCGTATGCCGCCGCCGCCCGGTGCGGAGCGACGCCCGGATCGGCTCCGACCACCAGCGAACCCGCAGCGAGGACAGTGGTGTAGGTGCCCAGCGGGATCGCGGACCACCGGAGCTGTCGGGTCGCGGCGCTCATGGCAACTCCGCCGACGCAGCCGACGACGAGCGCGACCGGTACCAGGGGACGCCAGTAGGGAAGTGTCCGGTGCTTGCGAAGCGTGGACGCCTTGCACATCCCGTAGTTCTCGTACTGGCGCCACAACGACCGCGGCGTCTGGCGCGGGAAGTACCAGGACCTGATCCGCGGGTCGATCCGGATCCGTCGGCCGGCGCGCCGGAGCCGGAATGCGAGCTCCTGGTCCTCGGCTGCCCACTGGAGGTCGCGCTCGTCGTAGCCGCCGACATCGAACACGATGCGACGATCGAACGTGCCGAGGTACACGGTCTCGGCGTCCAACGCCTCGGTCGCGTAGTGGAACCGGCCGTTGCCGATCCCCAGGCGCGACGTGGTCACCGCCGCGACGGCACGACCGAAGGAGGTGAGCCCGACCGGTCGCATCGGGCCGCCGATCCAGTCAGCCCCGCTCTCGAACAAGGCATCGACCGATGCGCTCACGTAGTCCGGGAGGTAGATCGTGTGGGAGTCGACCCGCACCACCAGATCGTTCGCCGCGGCGGCGAGCCCGACGTTCATCGCTGCTGCAGCGGTCACCCCTGGGTTGTCGACCACCCGCACCCGCGGGTCCATCGACGCCGCGAGCTCACGGGTGCCATCAGCGCTGCCGCCGTCCACCACGAGGATCTCCGTGACGAACGGGTAGTCCTGCGCCAGGAGCGAGTCGAGGCAGTCGCGGATAGCGGAGCGCTCGTCGAGCGTCGGCATGACGATCGAGACCGGAGGACGTCGGTCCGGGTCTGAGGTGGACTCCATGTGCGGGGTGCCGATCCGTCCCGCCGGGCGGGCACAATGATCCGGGTGGGCATGCCAGTGTACCGGGAGCTCCGGCCGCATCGGGTCCGGCAGTGACCGGGTCGTCGCGAGGGTTCCGTCGCCAGGTCATGGTCAACACCGCGTGGAGCGGGGCCTCGAACATCTGGGCGATGGTCGTCGCGTTCGCATCCGTGCCGGCGTTGCTCGGCGGACTCGGCACCGCCGCGTTCGGAAGCTGGGTGCTGTTGCAGACCTTCTCGGCAACCAACGGTTGGCTGTCGCTCGCGGACATCGGTGTCGTCGTCACCTCCACCCGTGAGATCGGTGCGAGCGCGGCCCGCGGTGATGGTGCCCGCGTGCAGCGACTCACCTCAGCGGCCGTTGCGGTGTGCACATCGCTGGGAATCGGATCCGCGACCCTGCTCGGGACCGTCGGGGTCGTGCTCATCCCCGTGGTGTTCCGAGTTCCTTCGAACCTGGTCGCAGACGTTCGGGTGTCGACGGTCGTGGTTGCGCTGCAGGTCGTCGCAGACCTCGTCATCAACGCCGTGGAAGGAGTGCTCGAGGGATTGCACCGCGTGGACCGGTCGAGAGCGCTCGACATCGCGCGGAGAACCGTCGTCGTCGGAGCGGCCGCAGTCGCTGCGCTCCTCACGGGCAGCATCGTCGCAACCGCGGTTGCATCGGCGGTCTCGTGCTGGGCCGTGACGGTTGTGGCGCTGTGGATGCTGACGCGGCAGGTGCCGGGATGGAGCCACCGTCCGAACCGCCACGACATGACCGGCTTGGTCCGCCAGGGGCGAGACGTCGCCTTGCTGCGTCCGCTCGGTGTCATCCGCCGCACGATGGACCGCGTGATCGCAGGTGTCGTCCTCGGCCCATCAGCGGTCGCCCTGGTCGAGATCGCGTCGCAGTTGCAGGCCGGTGCGGACGCTGTGCTCAGCTCCACCTCCTACGCTGTGGTGCCGGCCTCCGCATGGGTCGGTGCCCGGGACGATCCTGCCGGTCTCGCAGAGCTCGCCGAACGTGGCACCCGGTACTCGATGCTCGCGACACTTCCGCTCGTCGTCGCCATCTCGATGCTGTCGGCGCCGCTCATCGAGGTGTGGCTCGGCTCCTCCTACCTGCAGGCGGCGCCGCTCACGAGCGTCGCGGTGCTCGCGGTCGGCGTGTTGTCGATGGTCGCTGTGGGCTCGCAGCTCCTCCTCGGGGTCGGCAGGACGCGCGAGATCCTGTGGGCGGCAATCGTGTCGATCGCGACGAACCTGGTGCTGAGCGTCGTGCTCGTCCACCTGATCGGGCTCGTCGGGGTCTTCGTCGGGACGCTCGTCTCGGCGGTCGTCGAGATCCCGCTGCTCGGGCCGGCGGTGCTGAGAGCGACCGGCCTCGACCGTCGGAGGTTCCTCAGTGCCGTCGTGGCACCGGTCTTGCCGCCGGTTCTGGCGCAGGTGGCGGTGATCGCCATCGTGCTGCGGCTCGGCCTGGGTCCGTTCCCGACCGTGCTCGTGGGTGGGGTGGCCGGAGCCCTCGTGTTCGTGGTGGTCGGGATGCGCTCCGCCCTGTCCGTCGAGGAGGTCCGCCGACTCCGAGCCGAGTTCAGGTCACCGTCCGGCTGAAGTACTCGACGACGGTACCGAGACCTTCCCGGAGCCCGATCAACGGACGCCACCCCAGACGTTGCTCCGCGAGGAAGATGTCCGGACAACGCTGCGTCGGGTCGTCCTGCGGCAGGGGTCGGTGCTCGATGGCCGACGGGCTCGCGGTGAGCTCGATGACGAGCTTGGCGAGATCGAGCACGGATCGCTCGTCGGGGTTGCCGATGTTGATCGGTCCGAGCTCGACGGAGGCCATCAAGGCGAGCAGCCCACGGACCTGGTCGTCCACATGGCAGAAGCTCCTCGTCTGCGAGCCGTCGCCCTGCACGGTCAAGGGCTCACCTCTCAACGCCTGGACGACGAAGCTCGGCACGACCCGACCGTCGTTCACACGCATGCGGGGTCCGTAGGTGTTGAAGATCCGCGCGATCCCGGCGTCGAGGCCGTCATGGCGAGCGTGCGTCGCGACCACCGCTTCGCCGAACCGCTTGGATTCGTCGTAGCAGGACCGTGGAC
This sequence comes from Actinomycetota bacterium, assembly GCA_018268735.1. Lineage (GTDB taxonomy): Bacteria > Actinomycetota > Acidimicrobiia > Acidimicrobiales > Microtrichaceae > Dermatobacter. The sequence continues at coordinate 4,608 of JAFDWA010000758.1, forward strand.
CCATCGTGTGGACGTTGCCGAGGTAGGACTCGTGCTGCGGGTGGACCTCTGGGTCCCCGTACACCTCGCTCGTCGAGGACAGGACGAGCCGGGCGCCGTGTTCGATCGCCGACGCCGCGACGTTCATCGTGCCGATGCTCCCGGCACGCAGGATCGCGATCGGCATCGTCTCGAAGTCCGACGGCGACGCCGGCGACGCGAGGTGGAAGATCTCGCCCACGTCGCCCAGCCGGGCGACCGACGCCTCGTCGGTGACGTCGCCCTCGACGAAGGAGAACCGCTCGTCTGCCATCGCCGAGCCGAGGTTGGCGATCTGGCCGGTCGCGAGGTTGTCCATCCCGATGACCGTGCGGCCGAGGAGGAGGAGCCGGTCCACGAGATGGGAACCGATCATCCCTGCCGCTCCGGTCACGAGGACGGCCCGGTCCGCTC
>JAFDWA010000759.1 GCA_018268735.1 Actinomycetota bacterium
GAGCCCGAGCGTGAGGGTCGTCTTGCCGACCCCACCCTTCTGGTTGAGCACCGCGACGGTCGACATCCCGGAGATGATGCCACCCGCGCGCCGTCGGGTTCCGATGCGCGTGGCAGCCTGAGCACGTGAGTGACAACAGCCACCTCGAAGCCGACCCCATGCCGGGCTCCCCGCCGCCCTCGTCCGCCGGCAGCGCCTACCTCGTCGTCCCCGAGGCCGGCCCCGGTCACGGCGTGCTCGTGCTGCACTCCTGGTGGGGGATGACCGACCACGTGCGCAACACGGTCGAGGCGCTCGCAGACGCCGGGTACACGGCGCTGGCCCCCGACCTGCTCGACGGGGCACATCCCGTCGACGGCGACGAGGCCCGCGTCCGGCTCGCTGCGAGCGATCCGAACGAGACCGCGGCGCTCGTCCTGTCGAGCATCGTCGCGCTGCGCGCCCACTCGGCTGACCCGGAGGCGCCTGTCGCGATCGTGGGCTACTCGATGGGCGCGTCGTGGGCGCTGTGGGCTGCCACACGCCAGCCGTCCTCGGTCGACGCCGTCGTGGCCTACTACGGCGTGCAGAACATCGACTTCGACGAGCTCGCGGCGCCCGTCCTCGGCCACTACGCAGCGACGGACCCGCTCGTCACCGACGACGAGCTCGTCGAGATGCAGGCGCACCTGCTGCTGTTGGACAAGCACGTCGAGGTGCACCACTACCCGGGCACCGGCCACTGGTTCGCGGAGGCGGACCGCTGCGAGCACCACGACCCGGACGCCGCAGCGCTCGCCTGGTCCCGGACGCTCGAGTTCCTGGCGACGCACGCGACCGACCGGCGCGGGCCGAGCGGCGACGCCGCGGTCCGCACCTGAGCAGGCCTCACCGGAGCGGGGCTTGTCTGAGCGGGGCTGGTCTCAGCAGCACGGGTGCTGCGGCTACCAGAGCTGATCGGTGTAGGTGTCGGTGCCCGGGATCGTCGGGATCCACGGAGCGACCAGGCGCACCTTCGCCAACCCCGACGCATCGATCTGCGCCGCGTAGTCGCGGACCCGGCCCCACGTGTCGCCGTCGCGCGGGTCGGAGCGCAGGAACAGGAGCTGCATGCTGCGGGCCTTCGTGCCCGGTCCGGTGCCGAGGTCCATGGGCGAGTCGCCCTCGGAGCCCTTCGGGATGATCGGACGCCAGTGCAGGACCTGGTCGATCGTCGACGGCGAGCCGTCAGATCCGTCGGCGAACAGCGTCGGTGCGCCGACCCTGGTGAACCAGTCGGTGAGGTCGGGGTGGGTGGTGTCGGCCTCCCGGTCGACGTGCACGGTCACGAGCCCCGCATACGGGTGGTCGAGCGCCATGTGCGCCGGGACGCCGTCGGGGTCGCGATGGTCGTCGCCCGTCGTGAAGTACAACACGGTGTGGGCGTGGTGTCGCTCGTCGAAGCCCCGACCGTTCGCGTAGAGCTCGAAGACCTGGCGAGTGGTCCACGCGAAGTGCTCGGCCTCGTGGTCCTTGTGGATGAAGTAGGTGGCGAGGTACGAGCCGGCGTCGACAGGATCGGCGACGGCGTGCTCCGCCGGCGTGTCGGTCGGGAACCGCATGTCCTTCAACTCGCGGGTCGCGACCCAGCGTCGGCCGGCGAACAACCAGGGGCCGATCATGCAGCCGCCGTAGAAGTGGTCTCGCTCGTACCAGCGGTTGTACGCAACCTCGTGGCCGTGCGACGGGTCCACCATCGTGAACAGCATCGACCCGACCCGGACCTCTGCGTCCGCTCCGTACGGCTCCACTGCGACCCCCTCTGCTTCCCGGACCGCTCCCGGGGCGGTCGCCACGGTAGTGCCGACCGGTCCGCTCGGTGCCGGCCGCCGGTACGCTGATCCGCCGGTGGATGACGTGGTTGACGACGCTGAGGAACAGATGCCCGAGGAGACGACCCGAGACGTGTCCCAGGTGGGGGCCGACGACCTCGTCGAGGGGCCTGCGGGCGAGCCCGCGCCGGCTCCTCCCCAGAGTGCCCGCCCGATCCCACCACCACCCGGCTACGGAGCGAGCGCGTCGGGCGCAGCGCCCGAACGTCGACGACCCCGCGGGACCCCGGCACCGGCGCACATCGTCGATGTCGAGGTCACCAGGGTCGACGGTGCCGAGGTCGAGGTACGGCTCGCGGACGGGCGCACCGGGGTCATCGACCGACGCGACTTCTCCGGACCGCCGGCGATCGGCGAGACCGTCCCCGCGGCGGTGCTCAGCCGTGATGATGATCGTCGCGGGCGTGTTGCCCTGTCGCACCGCTGGGCGCGGACCGAGCAGGCGTGGCAGCGCGTCGAGGAGGCCCGACGTTCGCACACCCCGCTCAGCGGCCGGGTCGTGAAGCAGGTCAAGGGCGGGGTGGTCGTCGACGTCGGCTTGCGGGCGTTCCTGCCGACGTCGCTGATCGGCGACGTCGAGATCGAGGGACCGGCGCCCACCGAGGCGCCTGAAACGGCCGAACCGATCGAGCCGGCAGAACTGGCTGAACCGGCCGAGTCTGATGAACCGGCTGAACCGGCTGAACCGGCTGAACCGGCTGAACCGGCTGAACCGGCTGAACCGGCTGAACCGGCTGAACCGGCTGAACCGGCTGAACCGGCTGAACCGACCGAGTCTGACGAGCCGACCGGGTCACCCTCGGAAGAGCCTCCTGCCGCGGTCACCGTCCGGATGGCCGATCCATCCGCGCTCGTCGGACGGGAGATCGAGGTCCTCGTCACCGAGGCGGATCGCGACAAGGACCGCCTCGTCGTGTCGCGACGCGACCTCCAGCGTCGCCAGCGGCGCCAGGACGAGAAGGAGCGGTTCTCGTCGCTGCAGCCGGGCGCTCGCGTCACCGGTCGTGTCCTGTCGGTCGCCGACTACGGGGCGGTCGTGGATCTTGGTGGGGTGCGTGGGCTCGTCCACCGCTCGGAGCTGTCGTGGGGTCGCATCGGTGAGCCGTCCGAGGTCGTGTCGGTCGGCGACGAGGTGACCGTCGTCGTGGTCGACGTGAACCGCTCGAAGCGGCGCGTCGGACTCTCGCTGCGTGCGGCGACGCCGGACCCCTACGAGGGGATCGAGGTGGGTGCGATCGTTCCGGCGGTCGTGACCCGGGTCGTCGAGTACGGCGCGTTCGCCCGGCTGGAGTCCGGTGCCGAGGGGTTGATCCACATGTCGGAGCTCTCCGACGTGCCCGGCTACCGGCCGGATCAACTCGTGGTCCCGGGTGAGGACTTGATGGTCAAGGTGCTCGACGTCGACCGGTCCCGTCACCGCATCGGCCTGTCGGTGCGCCGCGTGCTCGTCGACGACTGACGATGTCCTGGTAGGACGCCAGATCTGATGCGTGGATTCCGACAAGGTGTGTCGTCGAGCGCCCCCGGAACGCAGGGGCCCACCGAGGACCGCCACACCGCCAACCACCCGCGCTCCGGCGCGGGCGGCACTGCGTTCGCCGGTGCTCCGCTCACCCCTCGGACGTGCGCTCGAGGACCCGGACCGGCCCGACGACAGCGAGCGAGACCTGCTCCCCGATGACGGGCTCGCCCTCAGACGACGACCATCGACAGCAGACCACGCACCCGGTGTGAGTGGGACCGACGATGCGGATCTCGACGACGACATCGGGGCCCAGGAAGCGCACCGCGACCACGATGCCGACGGTGGCACCATCGCCGCGTCGCACGATCTGCTCGGGTCGGAGCAGCACCGTGACCTCGGATCCATCGGCACCGCAGTCGGCACCGATCCCGTCGCCGAGCGGCAGCAGGCCGAGCGCGCAGTCGACGGCGTCGCCCACGATCCGTCCCGGCAGCACCACCACGTCGCCGAGGAACCGGGCGGTCCAGGCATCGATCGGGCGGCGGTACAGCTCGTCGGGTCGGCCGACCTGGACGATGCGACCGGCCCGCATCACCGCCACCTCGTCGGCCATGGCCATCGCCTCGGTCCGGTCGTGGGTGACCAGGAGCGCGGTCGTGGCGGAGCGGCGCAGCAGCGAGGCGACCTCGTCACGCAACGCAGCACGCAACGTCGCATCCAGCGCGCTGAAGGGCTCGTCGAGCAGCACCACATCAGGCCGGGGTGCCAGCGCCCTGGCGAGAGCGACGCGTTGGCGCTCGCCACCGGAGAGCTCGTGGGTGCGGCGCGTGGCGCAACCCGACAGCTCGACCAGATCCAGGAGCTCCTCGACGCGATCCCTGCGAGCCGCACGCCCGAGGGAGCGGATGCCGAAGGCGATGTTGCCCGCCACGTCGAGGTGCGGGAACAGCGCTCCCTCCTGCGGCACCAGACCGACCCGTCGACGCTCCGGTGGCACCCGGATGGAGCGGCGACCGCCCCCGTGGTCGGCACCGGCGACAGGTGCACCGGCGACAGGTGCATCGACCACCACTGCGCCGTCGATCCTGATCCGCCCGGCGTCGAGCCGCTCGGTCCCCGCGATCGCTCGCAGGAGCGTGGTCTTTCCGCATCCCGACGGCCCGAGCACCGCGGTGATCGAACCCGCAACCACGCAGAGGTCGACGCCGTCGAGGGCGTCGACGACGTCGCCGTCGTTCCCGCCGGTGAAGCGCCGCCGGGCACCTTCGACGACGAGCGCCGGCTCGGTCACTCGGGCGCTGTCCTCACTCTGGGAGGGGATCGAGGCGCGGAACGGTGGCCGGGCTGAACTCGCACGGCATCGACTTGATGCCGTGGATGAAGGCCGACTGCAGGTAGTCCGGCTCGCCGGTCGCTGCGATGTCGGGGAGCCACCGGAACAGCTCCTCGAACATGACCCGGATCTCGCGTCGGGCGAGGTTGGCGCCGAGGCAGAAGTGCGGCCCGCCGCCGCCGAAGCCGACGTGCTCGTTCGGGCTGCGGGTGACGTCGAACCTCTCGGGCGAGTCGAAGGCTCGCTCGTCCCGGTTCGCCGACTCGTACCACATCACGACCTTGTCGCCCGCAGCGATCGCCTGACCGGAGATCTCGGTGTCCTGGGTCGCAGTGCGTCGGAAGTGGATGACCGGGGTCGCATACCGCACGATCTCCTCGACCGCCGTGGCGGAGACACCGTCCACGTCGCCCATCCAGATCGCCCGCTGGTCGGGGTGCAGGGTCAACAGGCGCACGCCGTGGGAGATCGCGTTGCGGGTCGTCTCGTTGCCGGCGACCGCGAGCAGGATGAAGAAGCTCGCCATCTCGCTCGGGCTCAGCGGCTCGCCGTCCACCTCCGCGTGCATCATCGCCGACACGAGGTCGTCACGCGGCTCCGCGAGGCGGTCCTCGCCGACCTCCTGCGCGATCTGCGCCATCTCCAGCACCGCTGCCATCAGCCCCGGCAGGTCCGTCGCCGCCTGGTCGCCCAGGATGACGTTGGTGAGCTCGAGGATCCGGCCCCACTGCTCGCCGGGGATGCCCATCATCTCGCAGATGATCCGCAGCGGGAGCGGCGCCGCGATCTCCGCGACGACGTCGCAACCACCCTTCTCCGCGACGTCCGCCACGATGTCGCGGACCTTCACCCGGACGTCCTCGTCGATGCGGTTCACCATCCGTGGCGTGAAGCTCTTGTTGACGATGTGGCGCAGCCGGGTGTGGCGCGGGGCGTCCATGTTGATCATCGAGCCCATGAACTCGTTGATCTCCTGCGGGAGATCGGGGATGTTGGTCCCCTGCCCGGAGCAGAACAGGTCCGCGTGCCGTGACACGTGCACCACGTCGGCGTGCCGGGTGATCGACCAGAACCCCGGGCCCTTCACGAACCCCTCGATCTCGGGCTCCTCCATGAACACCACCGGGGCCT
>JAFDWA010000075.1 GCA_018268735.1 Actinomycetota bacterium
GAGGACATCGACGTCATCGTGTTGGACATCATGCTGCCGGGCATGAACGGCTACCGGGTGTGTCGGACGCTGCGCGACGAGGGCGTCGGCACACCGATCCTCATGCTCACCGCGAAGCAGGGCGAGTACGACGAGGCCGAGGCGCTCGACACCGGGGCGGACGACTTCCTCTCCAAGCCGTTCTCGTTCGTGGTGCTCATCGCCCGCATCCGGGCGCTGTTGCGGCGTTCAGCCGACGGGCGCGCGCAGCCGCTGGTCATCGGCGACCTGAGCCTGGATCCGTTGGCGCGCACCTGTCGGCGTGCGGACACCGCCATCTCGTTGACCACCCGTGAGTACGAGTTGCTCGAGGCGCTGATGCGCAAGCCGGGCCAGGTCGTGGGCAAGCAGGACCTCCTCGAGCGCGTGTGGGGCGACGACTTCGAGGGCGATCCGAACGTCGTCGAGGTCTACGTCGGCTACCTGCGCCGGAAGATCGACCGTCCCTTCGGTCGCGCCGACATCGAGACGGTGCGCGGCGTCGGGTACCGCATCGGTTCGGGGGCTGATGGCTGACGACGCGCCCACGTCGGCCGACCTGTCGAGCGGCCGGGTCCGGATGCGGACCCGTGTCGCGCAGTCGGTCCGGTTCCGTCTGACCGTCGCGGTCGTGTTGGTGGTCGGACTGTCGCTCATCGGTGGTGGCGTGCTCCTGACCCACTGGGTCGAAGCGACGTTGACGAACGACCTCCGGTCGCGCAACGAGCGCATCGTCGAGTCGATGGCCGAGATGCTCAGCAGCGGTGACGTTCCCGTCGAGCTCTTCTCGACCCGATCGGAGCTCGCCGGTCAGCTCTCGGACCAGATGTCGAACTCGTTCCTCGGCCAGGCGCCGGACCTGGAGCAGGTGATCTCCACCACCTACTTCTACCTCGACGGTGCAGCGTTCTCGCACATGAAGGTGCGGGGCGTCGACCCGCAGGGCCGACTCGTGCTGTTCGGACGTGTGGGTCCGTCGCTGCCGAACGCGGCAGACGCGGTCGAGGCGACGCGCAAGGTGCCCACGCAGTGGGGCAACCTCACGATCCACGCGGTGTCGCCGCTCGACGAGATCGACCGGTCGGTCGGCGCGCTGAGCGGTGCGCTGTGGCTCGGTCTGCCGCTGCTGGTGTTCGCCGCCGGAGCGATGACCTGGGTGATCACCGGGCAGGCGCTCGCTCCGGTCGCCGCGATGACCCGTCGCGTGCGCGAGCTGAGCAGCACCAACCTCGACGCGCGGGTCCCGGTGCCGCCGACCGAGGACGAGGTCGCGCTGCTGGCCCGCACGATGAACGACATGTTGGACCGATTGGAGAAGGCGTCGGTCAAGCAGCGCCAGTTCGTCTCGGATGCATCGCACGAGCTGCGCTCCCCGGTCGCCTCGATCCGCACCCAGATCGAGACGGCCCTGCGCTACCCCGACGACGTCGACTGGCCTGCGATCGCGCGGACGGTCCTGGCCGAGGACGACCGGCTCGATCACCTGGTCGGCAACCTGCTGGCGATGGCGCGCCTCGAGGAGGGGCGGTTCGGGCCGCGGAGCGAGGTCGACCTCGACGACCTCGTGATGGGCCAGCGCGCACGGATGACGGGAGTCCACCTCGATGTGTCGGGGGTGTCGGCGGGCCGCGTCTGGGGCAACCGCGAGGAGCTGACGAGCGTGGTCCGCAACCTCCTCGACAACGGCGCGCGCCACGCAGCGTCGGCGGTCGCGGTCACGGTTCGGGAGCAGGGGCCGTGGGTCGTGCTCACCGTCGGCGACGACGGTGCCGGCGTCCCGGCCGAGGACCGGGCGCGGATCTTCGAGCGCTTCGCCCGGCTGCAGGAAGGTCGTGCCCGCGACGAGGGCGGCACCGGCCTGGGGCTCGCGCTGACGCGGCGGATCGTGGAGCACCACGGTGGGCGCATCCACGTGGAGGAGAGCGCGATGGGTGGTGCGTCGTTCGTGGTGTCGCTGCCGTCGGCGGGTTGGACCGGTGGAGCGGATCTCGGTGCCGAGGAGGCGGGTCCGGTCGATGCTGGCGAGGTCGCGGGCGACGACGGTCCAGCCGTCGTCGGTCTCCCCGCCGACGACCCGGCCGTCGACGGGGAGCTCAGCGGGCGGGGTTGAGCACGATGTCCGGCATGATCGGCGCCGCGGTCGCGTCGCTGTGCTCCGCCAGGAAGCGCTCGAACGCCGATCGTGGCAGCGGTGGCGCGTAGAGGAACCCCTGTACGAGATCGCAGCCGGCCTCGCTGAGGAAGCGACGCTGGCCATCGGTCTCGACGCCTTCGGCCACCGCCACGATGCCGAGGTTGTGGGCGAGGGTGAGGATCGCTCGTGTGATCGTGCCCGATCGGTCGTCCCGGAGGTCGCCGACGAACCGACGGTCGATCTTGAGGGTGTGGAACGGGAGGGTGTGCAGGTACGACAGCGACGAGTACCCGGTCCCGAAGTCGTCGAGCGCGATCAGGAAGCCCAGGTCGTCCAGCTGCTCGAGGCGCGCTGCCGCTGCGCGGAGGTCCTGGACGAGCAGGCTCTCGGTGATCTCGAGCTCCATCTGCGACGGCGACACCCCCTCGCTCGCGAGCGTCGCCCCGAGTCGTTCGGTGAAGTCGCGCTGCTCGAACTCGGTCGGCGAGATGTTGACGGCGATCCGTGCCCGTGGCGGGAGGATGCGATCGCGGCTCCACCCTGCGATGTCGCGGGCGACGGTGGACAGCACGAGGTCGCTGACTGCTCCGATGGCACCGGTCGCCTCTGCTGTGGGGATGAACACCGACGGCGGGATCGGGCCCTCCTCGGGGTGGTGCCAGCGGACGAGCGCCTCGGCCATGGCGACCGAGCCGGTTCGCAGATCGATGATCGGCTGGTAGTGGACCTCGAGCTGGCGTGACGCGGCTGCCCGTCGGAGGTCGCGGTCGAGTGCGAGTCCGGTCCGGGTCGCGGCGTCGAGCTCCGGTTCGTAGAACCGCAGGCGGTTGCGACCCTCGAGCCGTCCCGCCGTCAACGCCCGCTCCGCAGCGGCGAGGAGGCGCTCGGCGCCCTGCGCGTCGACCGGTGCACGCGACACGCCGACCGACGCGGTCAGGCGGATCTCCAGTCCGTGGACCGCGAGCGGCGCCTGCAGTCGCCGCTGGACCTCGTCGGCCAGTCGTCGCAGCTCGGCATCGAAGGACAGGCTCGGGCCGGTGCCGGAGATCACGAGCACCATCTCGTCGACGCCGACCCGGCCGATCTGCACGCGGTCGTCGACGACGTCGCGGACCCGTTCGGCCATCTCGACGAGGACCGTGTCGCCGGTGGAGTGCCCGAAGGTGTCGTTCACGGTGCGGAAGTTGTCGAGGTCGACGTGCAGCACTCCGACGCGGCGGAGGACCTCCTGGCCGGCGGCGAGCAGGGACGCGATGTGGTCGTGGATCCAACGTCGGGTCCGGAGGCCCGTGAGCTCGTCGACGTCGCGGAGGCCTGCGAGCTCACCGGAGCGACCGACCTCGTCGGTCAGGTCCTCGAGCACGACCACCACGCCGGAGGTCAGCGGATGCGCGGCCATGCGGACATGCGCCCGCTCGGTGCGGCTGAGCACCGAGGTCCAGATCCCACCGACCGACGCCGCACCCGCGTGCAGCGCTGCGAGCGCCGGCGTGTCGTCGGGTGCGACGTCACGGTCCTCCGCGTCTCGGAACGTCCATGGCGGGTCGTCCAGCGTGCGGAGCCGCACCTGGTCCCAGCTGCGCCCCAGCAGCCGGCAGAAGGACTCGTTCGCCCGCACGATCCGGCCGTCGGCGTCGATGAGCGCGACCCCGTCGCGGAGCGTGGAGATCGTGGCCTCCAGCAGCTCCGGACCCGATGTGGGCGAGGCGATCGGTGCTGGGATCGTCGTCGTTCCTGCCGCTCGGGGATGGGCGACGGTGCCTGGCTTCGAGCACGCCACGACCACGTCGGTCCGGTTGGTCCGACCCCGGCTGATCGTCAGGTTCACCGCGGTGATCGCGCCCTCGCCGGACGCGAGTCCGATGTCGACCTGGTGGGTGCGCCCGCCGTCGAGGTGGTCGAGCATCAGCTGCCAGCCATCGATGGTGAGGTCGGGCCGCACCAGTGCCAGCAACGAGGTGCCCAGGAGGTCTTCGGGCGTCGCTCCGACGGTCGCTGCTGCTGCCCGGTTGACGTCGAGGATCGTGGCGTCGGCAGCGTCGAGCGCCCACACGCCCTCGTCGAGGAGGTCGAGGAGGTCCGCCGGGACGCTCGGCAGGACGAGCGGCTCAGCCGGCCCCGCTGGCTCCAGGAGGTCGGGCTGATGGGCCGGCGAAGGATCTGCCTGCAACTCGTGGCTCCTGCGTTCTCCCACCCCGCCGGTCGGGGTGCGGCCCAAGACTACGGGCGCCCCGCTCGTGGGCGGTGGACCGCGCCGGCGGCCGCCGGGTCCTCCGGCTCAGATCCGCCCGGCGGCCCGCGCCGCTGCCTCGGCCGCGGCGAGTTGACGGTCGACGATGGCGAGCCCGGCGTCCCAGAAGCCCGGGTCCTCCAGGTCGCAGTCCACGATGCGTCCCAGCTCGGCTGGCTCCATCGAGCCGCCGGCACGCAGCAGCTCCAGGTAGGAGGGGACGAACGAGGCACCCCGCTCCTGGTAGCGGGCGTAGACCGACAGCGCGAGCAGCTGCCCGTACGCGTATGCGTAGACGTACCCGGGTGTCCCGATGAAGTGCGGGATGTAGCTCCACCACGTCCGGTAGCCGGCAGTCAGCTCGACGGAGTCGCCAAGCATCGCCGCCTGCGAGGCGACCCACAGCTCGCCGAAGTGCTCGACGGACAACTCGCCCTCGTCGCGTCGGGTGGTGTGCACGGCGTGCTCGAAGCGGTTCATCGCGACCTGGCGGAAGACGGTCGCGATCGAGTCCTCAAGGGTCGCTGCGAGCAGAGCGAACCGCTCGCCGGGGTCGTCGAGCTGCTCGAGCAGCGCGTTGTTGGTGACGGTCTCGCCGAACACCGACGCCGTCTCGGCCAGCGTCAGCGGCGTCGACTGGTGGAAGACGCCCTGGTCGCGGGACAGGTACGCGTGCAGTCCGTGGCCGAGCTCGTGCGCGAGGGTCAGGACGTCGCGGTTGCGGCTCGTCCAGTTGAGGAGCAGGTACGGGTGGTGCGAGGGCACGGTGTAGGCGCAGAACGCGCCCGGACGCTTGCCGTCGCGCACCGGTGCGTCGATCCAGGACTCGTCGTAGAAGCGCTGGACGATCGCTGCGAGCTCGGGGGAGAAGCTGGCATACGCGTCGTGGACGATCGCAGCGGCTTCGGCCCAGCCGATCGAGGACTCGTCGGTCGCGACCGACGCCATCCGGTCGAAGTCGGCGAGTCGGTCGAGGCCGAGCACCTGCGCCTTGAGGCGATACCAGCGCTGCGGGATGTCGTAGCGCGACACGACCGCGTCGATGAGGGCCTGCACGGAGTCGTCGGTGGCCTCGTTCGACAGGTTCCGCGACGAGATCCACGTCGGGTAGCGGCGGATGCGGTCGTCGGTGGACTTGTCGAGCAGCAACGTGTTGAACACGAACGCCCGGGTCCGCAGGCCCGGCTCGAGCCCCGCGGTGACCGCTGCGGCGGCCTGCTCTCGGACGCCGCGGTCGGGGTGCTGCAGCAGCGACAGCCCCTGTTCGAGTGCGACGACCCCGCCGTCGGGTCGGCCGACGGCCTCGCCGGTGGGACCGGCCGGGAGCTCGGTCGTGATGGCGGAGGTGAGCTCGTCGAACAGGCGCACCCACGCTCCGGCGCCGGAGACCGACTTCTCGGTGAGCAGCACCTCCTCGGGTTCGCTGAGCAGGTGGTCGCGGTAGCGGCGGACGGAGCGGAGGTGGTGCGCGCAGAAGTCCAGCACGGGGTCAGCGAGGAGCTCGTCGACGCGGGCGTCGGTCAGGGCGGCCCACTCGATCTCGAAGAACACCAGCTTCGCTGCGATGGCGGTTCCGCGCTCCTGCACCTTCATCATCGACGCACCGCGCTCGGGGTCACGGGTGTCCTCGGAGAAGCGCAACATCGAGTAGTAGCCCGCTCGGCCCTGCAGCTCCTCGAGCTCCGCGCTCAGGTGCATGGCCTCGGCCAGTGCGGTCGGCCCGAGCTCGGCGATCGTGCCGCGCAGCTCGGCGAGCCGGTCGGCGAGCACCTCGGAGCGGTCGAGCAGCTCGTCGACGGTGGTGCCGTCGAGGAGCGGCTCGAGGTCCCACGCGACGTCGGCCGCGGTCAGGTCGGCGTCCGGCGTGGTGTCGATGCTGTCGTCGGCGGCGCTGATGGCCGATGTGTCGGAGGTGGTGTCGTTCACGGGGTGTCAGGCTACGGGGGTACGGTCCGCGTCGTGGACGCGCTGCCCGGGACCTCCCTCGTCGAGGCGCCGGTCGTGGAGCGGATCGACCTCGGCCGCGGGTCCTGGGTGGACGTCGTGCGTGGGCTGCTGTCCGACGGCGACGCGGTGCACGACGATCTGGTGCAGGACGTGTCGTGGCAGCAGGGCCGGGTGTTCCGCTACGAGCGTTGGATCGACGAGCCACGCCTCGGCGGCTGGCAGGCAGGGTCGGACCTCCACCCGGTGCTCGCCGACGTGTCGCGGTGGCTCGCCCGTCGCTACCGCGTGGCCTTCGATGGGGTCGCGCTCGCCCGCTACCGCCATGCAGCCGACAGCGTGGGGTTCCACCGCGATCGGGAGATGCGCTGGCTGGAGGACACGGTGGTCGGCGTGCTCACGCTCGGTGCCACCCGGTCGTTCCTGATGCGCCCGATCGACGAGCGTCGCAGCTCGCACGACGACCTGGTCGACGGGTCCGGCCGCACGTTCGATCTCGCCCCCGCCGGCGGTGACCTCCTCGTCATGGGGGGCCGCTGCCAGGCCGACTGGTTGCACGCTGTGCCGAAGGTCCGCGGGGGACCGGTCGTGGGGGACCGGATCTCGGCGCAGTACCGCTGGACGTCGCGCAGGGGGCGACCGGACATCCAGCCTGGCTACCGCGCGCCCCGCTTCTACAGCCGCTGACGAACCCGGTTCGCGCAGGAGTGTCGAACTGGTGTTCGATATGGTGGGGTCGTGGGGTTCAACAACCCGGACGTGCCGTGGTCGGAGATCGAACGACGTCTCTC
>JAFDWA010000760.1 GCA_018268735.1 Actinomycetota bacterium
GCGATCGCGGTAGTGGCGGACGGAACGGACGAAGAAGTCCTCGCCGTCGGGGAACACCGTCGAGAGGGCCACTGCCAGGTGGCTCTCGAGGAGGTCGCCGTCGGACGCGAAGTACTTGGGGGCCGCGGCGAGCGCCTCCTCGAACGAGATGCGTCGCGTCGGCACCGATCGGACGGGCACGCCGTGCGACGTCGCGCCAGCGCCATCAGCGGTGATGCTCGTGGCGCCGTCACCGGCGAGCGCCGGAGAGGTGGCAGATGTCGGTCGTTCCATGAGGTCGCTCACGACCGCCATGCTAGATGATCTGAGCAATTCTCTCAATCCCTCAGATCACTGGCTACACTTCCGGGATGGCCGACGAGGGACCGCGACCGGACTCCAAGGGCGCCGTGACGCGACGAGCCATCCTCGACGCGGCGATCGTCCGGTTCGGCCGCGACGGGTACCGCACCACCTCCGTCGCGGACATCGCGCGTGACGCCGGCGTCGGCGGCACGGTCGCCTACTCCTACTTCCCGAACAAGGAAGCCCTGTTCCTCGCAGCGGTCGACGAGGATGCCGCAGGGGTGATCAGCGAGGGGTTCCTCCCCGTCCTCGACGACGACCGCATCCAGGACTGGCAGTCCAAGCTCATCTTCAGCCTGCTCGACGCCGTCGACGCCCACCCGCTCGCCCGTCGGCTGCTCGCCGGACTCGAGCCCGAGGTGACCGTGCGCGTGCTGGGGATCCCCGCGCTCGCCGAAGTGCGCAAGCTGTGCGCGGAACGGCTGCGCACCGACCAGCTCGCCGGAACCGTCCGCTCCGACATCGACGCCGACTCGATCGCCAACGGGCTCGTCGGGATGATGCTGTCCATCCTGATGTCGGTCGTCCAGGTGGGAGGAGCGATCACCGGCGCCTACGCGGATGACGTCATCGCTGTGGTCTCCGCTGCGATCGACCCACCCGCGCCACCGAACTGACGAGCCCACCCCTGTGGACCTCCGAGCCGATCGAGCACTCGGTCGGCGCGGGGTGGTGATCCTCACGGTCCGGAGGTGGTTCCCGTGCCGACCGACGTCGTGGATGGAGCGGTGCGCGCCGAGGCGGATCCGTTGTCGGGCAGGGACGACCAGCCAGTGGTCGTCCCTGCCCGAGTTCGACGGGTGGGTGGGTCGGGAGGTCTCAGGCCGCAGTCTCAGGCCGCTGAGGCCGACTCTTCGGCGAGGCGCTTGGCCCAGCGGTAGTCGGCCTTGCCCGACGGAGAGCGCTGGATCCGATCGACGAACACCCATGCCTTGGGGAGCTTGTAGCGGGCGACGGAGCCGCCGGCGTGCTCGGCCAGCGCGGCCTCGTCGGGTTCGGCGCCCTCGACGAGCTCCACCACCGCGACCACCTCGCTCCCCCAGCGTTCGCTCGGCCTGGCGGCGACGAGCACGTCTGCGACGTCCGGGTGCGACAGGATCGCCTGCTCGACCTCCTCGACGAAGATCTTCTCGCCACCCGAGTTGATGCACTGCGAGTCGCGTCCCAGCAGCTCGATGACCCCGTCGGGCTTCCAGATCGCCCGGTCGCCCGGCACCGAGTAGCGCACCCCGTCGATCACCGGGAAGGTCCTCGCTGTCTTCTCCGCGTCGCCCAGGTAGCCGAGCGGCACCGCGCCGGTCTGGGCGGACCATCCGATGCCCTCGTGGCCCGGCGCCAGCACGGCATCGAGGTCCTCGCTCACCACCGTCGCTCCCGGGCCCGGTCGGAACTCCGCTGCGGACACGCCACCCTTGCTCGACAGCGTCGAGGCCTGCGCGCCGGTCTCGGAGGATCCGAGCGAGTCGTTGATCAACAAGTCGGGCAGGACCTCGAGGTACTCCTCCTTCAGCGCGGTGCTCAGGGCCGCGCCGCCGTTGCCGAGGACGAACATCGACGACGTGTCGTAGTCGCCGCGACGCAGCTCCTCGAGCAGCGGTCGGGCCATCGCGTCGCCGACCACGGCGATCGACTGCACCCCTTCGGACTCGACGAGGCGCCACACCTCCGCTGCGTCGAGATGCCGCGCCGTGGGCAGGATCAACGTCGATCCGGCGTTGAGCATCATGAACGCTGCCCACTGCGCCGCTCCGTGCATCAGCGGTGGCAGGGTGAGCAACCGGAACCCACCGTTGTTGCGGGCACGCTCGGCGAGCTCGTCATAGGAGCGCAGCTCGACCCAGGTCCCGACCTCCTTGCCACCCATGGCGTTCATGAAGATGTCGTCCTGACGCCACAGGACGCCCTTGGGCATGCCGGTCGTCCCACCTGTGTAGACGATGTAGAGGTCGTCGGGATCCGGGGTCACGGGCGGCCCCGCAGGATCCGCCTGGGCGAGCGCCTCCTCGTAGTCGACCGCTCCCGCCAGGAGCGGCTCGCCGGAGCCGTCGTCGACCTGGAGCAGGACCGCGATCCTGTCGCGCTCGTCGGCCGTCATGCGTTCGAGCAGGTCGGCGACCACCGGGGCGAAGGCGGCGTGGTAGACGACTCCTCGCGCCGACGCGTTGTCGAACAGGTAGCGCAGCTCCTCGGCGACGTAGCGGTAGTTGACGTTGAACGACACCGCTCTGGCCTTGGCGCAGCCGAGCACGCCCTCGATGTACTCGTTGCCGTTGTAGAGGTAGAGCGCGACGTGGTCCTGTCCGGACTCGTGGGACTGCAGCTGCGACCGCTCGGTGCGACACCCGAGTCCGTTCGAGTGCAGGAACGACGCCAGCCGACGGGAGCGATCCGCGAGCTGCGAGTAGGTGATCCGGCGGTCACCGAAGATGATCGCCTCACGATCGGGAAGCTGCGCCGCGACGACCTCGCTGACCGTCGCGAGGTTGAACTGGTCCCGTCCCGTCACATCGTCGGAGCTCATCGGCCAACCCTAGCGACGCGCACCTTGCGTCGACGAAGGAGCCCCAGCGGAGCACGGGACCTTCGACCCTGTCCGCAGCCGCCGACGGCGGGCACGCTGATGGGGATCGCCCGAATCGGCGCGACAGGACATGCACGGCCCGCAGCGACGCAGCCCCCGATCACCCGACCGCACGACCACCCGACCGCACGACCAGCGCGACAGGATCCAGCCCATGCCCATCTCGGTGTTCCTGGTGGACGACCACGAGGTCGTGCGCCGCGGCGTCCGTGAGGTGCTCGAGAGCAGCGGAGACCTGGTCGTCGTCGGAGAGGCCGCGACCGTCGCAGAGGCGCTCGTCGCGGTGCCGGCTGCCGCACCCGACGTCGCGGTGCTCGACGTGCAGCTCCCCGACGGCACCGGCATCGAGCTGTGCCGGGATCTCAGGTCCGCGGTGCCGGATCTCGCATGCCTGATGCTGACCTCCTTCCCCGACGACGACGCGCTCCTCGACGCCGTCGTCGCCGGCGCCGCGGGCTACGTGCTCAAGCAGGTCCGCGGATCGGACCTCGTCGACGCGGTCCACCAGGTCGCGAACGGCCACTCGCTGCTCGACCCGATCCTGCGAGAACGGGCCGCGGAACGGATCCGTCGCGGTCCCGAGGAGGACGAGCGGCTCAAGCACCTGACCCCGCAGGAGCTGCGCATCCTCGACCTCCTCGCCGACGGCCGCACCAACCGGCAGATCGCGGCCGAGATGTTCCTCGCCGAGAAGACGATCAAGAACTACGTGTCGAACCTGCTGGCGAAGATGGGGATGTCCCGGCGGACCGAGGCGGCCGTGTACGCCGCCCGGCTCGCTGAACGCCAGACTCGCTGAGCCGGCGCGGGGCGCTTCGACGGATCGGACGGCTCCTGCGGGTCAGACCCTCGGCACCTGCCACTCGAGCCGGCTGCCCCCGGATGGGACCGCCCGAAGCGACGAGGTCCCGCCGAGATCCTCCGCCCGAGCAGCCAGGTTGGCGAGGCCGGACCCGCCGTACACCTCGCCGACCGTGCCGACCCCGTCGTCGGTGACCGTGAGGTGCACGACGTCGTCCACGGTGACCGACACCTTCGCCCGGGTCGCCTGGGCGTGCTTGGCGACGTTCGACAGCGCTTCTCGCAGGACCGGGACCAGGTGCTGGGAGATGCGGTCGTCGAGCGACTCGATCGGGCCGTCGAACTGGACGCGGACGTCGATGCCCGCAGCGAGCCCCGCTTCGGTCGCGACGTCGAGCAGCTCGCCGCGCAGCTCACCGGCGAGCGAGCGGGTCCCCTGCAGCGAGAAGATCGTCGTCCGCAACTCGAAGATCATCTCGTCGAGATCCGCCACCGCGGCCTCCAGCCGCTCCTTCACCGGCGGCTGCGCGAGCGCCACCGCCGCCTGCAGGCTGAGCGCGGTCCCGAACAGCCGCTGGATCACCGTGTCGTGCAGGTCCCGGGCGATCCGCTCGCGGTCGCC
>JAFDWA010000761.1 GCA_018268735.1 Actinomycetota bacterium
GGACCGGATCATCGTTGGTGAAGGCCGTCGTCGAGCTCGCTCACGCGCTCGACATGGTCGCGGTCGCCGAGGGCGTCGAGACGGCCCAGCAGCAGCAGCGACTCGACGAGATCGGTGCCGACCTCTCTCAGGGCTACCTCCACCACCGGCCGATGGATCTCGCCAGCGTGACGGCGCTGCTCGTCGGGCGGGCGTCGGTCGCGCTGCCGCTACGCTGAGGCGCGATGCGCGCCGCAACGTCGTCGACCGGCGCGGCCACGCCCGATCGTGCTGGACCTCGCTCAGCGAGGTGTCCCGACGGCGACCGTCTCGACCGACTCACCCGGATGCTCGGTGCATCAGCGGTCTTCGCCGCGGCCGGTGCTGTCGCAGCCGATGGCGTCCCGCGGTGGGAGCGTCAGGCGTTCCACTCGATCAACGAGATGCCCGCAGCTCTGGAACCGCTGCTGTGGCCGCCGATGCAGCTCGGCAGCCTGTGGGGGCCGCTGGCCACCGGCTGGTGGACGTGGCGGCGCTGGCATCGATGGCGCCCCACCGTGGGAGTCGTGGTGAGCGGGGTGGCGGCGTGGCAGCTCGCCAAGGTGGTCAAGTCCTTCACGCAGCGGGGTCGTCCCGCTGCAGAGCTCGACCACATCGTCTGGAGGGTCGGCACGCCGGATGAAGGACTGGGGTTCGTCTCCGGCCACACGGCAGTCGCCGTGGCGGTGCTGAGCGTCCTCTGGCCGCGGCTGGATCGCCGCGAGCGGGTGGCCGGCTCGATGCTCGCTGCAGTGGTGGCGGCTGCACGGATCCACGTCGGCGCACACCTGCCGGCGGACACGATCGGCGGTGCAGCGCTCGGGGTGGTCGTCGGTGAGGGATGCCGGCTGCTCATCGGCGAGCACCTCGATGAGAGGAGAGCGCGGTGATGGAACCGCTGTGGAACCTGTTCGTGATGGTGGTGGTCGCGACGGTCACGACGTTGCTCGGCAGCCGGTTGCTGGGGGTTCGCCGGGGCTGGCTCCGTCAGACGATCGCCGGGGCGCTCGGGTGGGTGATCGCGCTCGTGATCGCCGTCGGGCTCGCGAACTGGGACTGGAGCCGTGATGGGCTCCTTGCCTCGACGGTGGTCCTTGCAGTCCCTGCGACGATGGCGTTGATGCTGCTGTTCGACCTCGTTGCACGGCCGGGGTCGCTGGCGCAGGGCGACCGCGCGGGCTTCGTCGAGGTGCCACGACCGATCGCCGATCTGCGCGGCAGGGTCGCCCCGATCGCCCGCTACCGGGAGCTGTTGGCCATCCTGCGCCGACACCAGCTGCTGGGGCGCCTCAACGGTCGAGTCGACCCGGAGGAGGTCGGTCGGCCGGCCGAGGTCCGTGTGCGAGAGGCGCTCGAGGAGGCCGGCGGCGTCTACGTCAAGCTCGGACAGATCGCTGCGACCCGCATCGACCTCCTGCCAGCCGGGTTGTGCGAGGAGCTCGGCCGTCTTCAGAGCCGTTCGGCGCCGGTGCCGGCGAGCGAGGTCCGGACCGTGCTGGAGCAGCAGTACGGCAAGCGCGTCGAGGAGGTCTTCGCCCGCTTCGACTGGTCCCCGCTCGCAGCGGCGTCGATCGGCCAGACCCACACCGCCGCGCTGACGGGCGGCGAGGAGGTGGTCGTCAAGGTCCAGCGTCCCGGCATCGAGACGACGATCGAGCGCGACCTGGCGGCGCTGGACCAGCTCGCACGCCTGGCCGAGCGTCGGACCGCTGCGGGTCGTGACCTGCGGGTCAGCCGGCTCGCCACGGAGTTCGGTCGGAGCCTCCGGTCCGAGCTCGACTTCCGCGACGAGGCCACCGCGACTGCGGCGATGCACGAGCTGCTCGGTGAGGGGCCGATCACCGTGCCGGCAGTGCATCGAGAGCTGAGCACCCGTCGGGTCATGGTGCAGGAGCGGCTTGTCGGAGTGCCGCTGTCGGAGCTCGCACCGGACGCGGACATCGACCGCGAGGCGCTCGCCCGGCAGCTGCTCACGGTCACCGTCGAACAGCTCTTCCAGGTCGGGATCTTCCACGCGGACCCACATCCCGGCAACGTGATGGTGTTGGAGGACGGATCGCTCGGCCTCATCGACTTCGGTGCGGTCGGTCGGCTGGACTCGATCCAGATCCAAGCGGTCATCGACATGCTGATCGCCCTCACCCGTGGCGATGCAGCACTGCTTCGCGACGGCGTGGAGCGAGTTGCGGACGTCGGTGCTCACGTGTCCCGCGACCGACTGGAGCGTGCTCTCGCCCGTCTCCTCGCCGAGCACGTCGGTCCCAGCGGCACCGTCGACGTGCATGCGCTCGCTGATCTCATCCCGGTGCTCGGGGAGTTCGAGATCTCCTTGCCGGGTGACCTCGTGGTGCTGATGCGGGCGCTCGTGACCCTCGACGGGACGCTCGGGGTCCTCAGCCCAGGATTCTCGGTCGTGAGCGTCGGACGTGAGCTGGCGCAGCGGGAGTCCGAGGATCGAGCAGCAGGCGATCCCCAGGAGATCCTGATGGCAGCGCTGATCAGCGACCTGCCGGTGCTGCGGCGGTTGCCGGCCGATCTCGGCAGGACGCTGGCGCTTGCGTCGCGGGGATCGCTCCAGGTGCGCACGGTGGCGAGCGAGGACGAGTCGCGCTTCACGCGCACGATGTGGAACCGCACCCTGCTGGCCGGGATCGGCGTCGGGTTGGGCCTCGTGTCGGTGCTGCTCATGGGGCTCGAGATCGGACCCCGAGTCGGTGGTGGTGCCCGACTCGTGACGTTGCTCGGTGTCGGCGGGCTCGGGCTCGGTGCGATCCTGCTGATGCGAGTCGTCGCGGCGGTCGTTCGTGACGGCACGGTCTGATCCGCCGGTACGCTCCCGCCGGGCCGGTAGCTCAGTGGTCAGAGCAGGCGACTCATAATCGCTCGGTCCCGGGTTCGATCCCCGGCCGGCCCACGATCGCTGCCCTGATGGTCGGCCCCCCGTCGTTGGTCGCTGGCGTTGTTGTAGCTGGCGGTTGCTTGGGTGGCGTGTGGCCTACAAGTTCGGCGGCCGCTGGCGTTGTTGTAGCTGGCGGTTGCTTGGGTGGCGTGTGGCCTACAAGTTCGGCGGCCGCTGGGGTTGTTGTAGCTGGGGGTCGCTTGGGTGGCGTGCGGCCTACAAGTTCGGCGGTGGCGGTCGCCAGACGACGGTCGTCCGTCGCTGAGCAGGTGGCGTCCCGTAGCCTGCCCGCGTGTCGCATGACGTGGCCGGGGACCGGGGTCAGCGGGTGGACGCGACGTTGCGGCACGTGCGCCTGAACACCTTCGGACCCGCGGATGAGGAGCCGTTCCGTCGGCGGACCAGCGACTGGATCCGCGTCGTCGTCGGCGCGGCCGTGTTCGTCGGTCTCGTGGTCAACCACGATCAGATCGGAGCGCTCGAAGCCTCGATCTTCGACGCGTTCAACGACCTCCCCGACGACCTCGAACCGATCTTCCGGGCTCTGTACGCCGTCGGGACGCTCTGGGCCGTCGGCATCATCCTGATCGCCGCACTCATCGGCCAACGATGGCGTCTCGCCAGGGACCTGACCGTCGCCGGTGTCCTGGCATCGTTGTCGGCCCGGCTGGTGTCGGCGTTGACGGGGGGCTACTCGACGAGCGAGGCCCTCAAGGCGACCGTCAGGTTCGGGGCGAGCGCGACCGACTTCCCGTTGGTGCGGCTGTCGGTCATGGTGGCGGTGATCAGTGCGGCGGCGCCGTACGTCACCCGTCCGACCCGTCAGCTCGGCGTGGTCTTCGCCACCGTCATGGCGCTGTCGGCGATGTACCTCGGGACCGGATACCCGAACGCGGTGATCGCCGGTGCGGTCCTCGGTTGGACCGTGGCCGCCGGAGTGCACTTGGTGTTCGGCTCGCCGGGGGGTCGCCCGACCCTCCCGCAGATGCAGGCGACCCTCGCGGAGCTCGGCCTGAGGGTCGATCGGCTGAGGTTGGCAGCGCACCAGCCCGCGGACGCGACCGAGATGGCCGCGGTCGACGAGGACGGTCCGCTTCGGATCCGCGTGCTCGGACGTGACGAGCGGGATGCCCAGGTGCTCGGACGTGCGTGGCGTTCCATCGTCTACCGCTCTCCACCGGGTCGCTTGCAGCTGAGTCGCATCGAAGCCGTGGAGCACGAGGCGTATGCAGTCCTGCGGGCACAGCAGGCCGGTGTGCACGCTCCGACGGTGGTGACGACCGGGACTGCCGGCCCTGGTGTCGCGGTGTACGTCGAGCGTCCTGTCGCCGGCACACCGCTGTCGCGGATCGATCCCACCGAGGTGACCGAGGCGCTCCTCGAAGAGGTGTGGCGTGCCGTTGCACGGTTGCACGACGCGGGCATCGCGCACCTGGACCTGACCGCGGATCACATCGTCATCACCGATGCAGGACCCGCGTTGATCTCGTTTGCTTCGGCGATGGTGTCGGATCCCTCCGACTTCCGCCGTTCCGACATCGCTGCGCTCCTGGTGGCGACCGAGGGCATCGTCGGAGCGGATCGAGCGGTCGCTGCAGCGGCCTTCGGCATCGGGCGTGAGCGCCTGATCGACGCGCTGCCGCTGATCCAGAGCGCGGTGCTGCCATCCGCGCTGCGCGCACGGAGCCGAACCGAGCGCAAGCAGCAGAGCGAGCGACTGGAGCGGCTGCGGATCGTCGCGTCAGCCGTCGCCGACGTCGACCCACCGCAGCTGACCGAGGTCCACCGGATGTCCGGATCGACCCTCGCTCTCATCATCGGAACGTTCCTCGGCGTCGCTGCGCTGCTCGGCCAGGTGGGGGACCCCCAGGAGCTCTGGGACACGATGGCCGCAGCGGACTGGCGCTGGGTCTGGCTGGCGATCGCCGTGTCGCTCTCCACCAACGTCGCGACGGCGATCGCCTTGATGGGCAGCGTCCCGATCCGGATCCCGTTCCTGCGCACCGTCGAGCTCCAGCTCTCGCTCACCTTCGCCAACCTGGCGGTGCCGACGATCGGTGGTCTCGCCGCGCAGGTCAGGTACCTGCAGAAGCAGGGTGTGGACCTCGCCGGAGCGGTCGCCGCGGGCGGTGTCGTGTCCGGCGTGGCGAACGTCGTGGTCACGAGCTCCGTCTGCCTGTTGGCGGTCCTCCTGTCGCCGGCGAAGGTGTCCACCAGTGCGGTGTCGGCGGACCAGCTCTTCACGGTGCTGTTCGTGGCGGCCGTGGTGGTCGGATCGGTGTCCGCTGTCGTCTTCGGGATCCCGGCGATCCGCGCCAAGGTGCTCGCACCCGTGCAGGACGCCTGGTCGGTCGTGTCGTCGGCGTTGCGCTCACCACGCCAGATCGGCCAGCTGGTGCTCGGGTGGGCGGCGAACGCCCTTCTGTACGCGCTCGTCCTGTGGTGCTGCGTGCAGGCCTTCGGCCCGGCGGTGAACTTCTGGACGGTCGTGCTCATCAACACCGGTGTCTCGACGCTCGCCTTCGCCGTTCCGGTGCCGGGCGGCTCCACTGCGGTCAGCTCGGTCGGCGTCGCCGGTCTGCTCACGGCGGTCGGGGTGAGCCCGGAGGTGGCGGTCGCCGCATCCCTCGCCTACCAGGTGACGGCGACGTTCATCCCCGCGGTCCCGGGATGGCTGGCGTTCCGAAACCTCATGTCGCTCGACTACCTGTGATGATGCGAGGTGTGATGTCCCATGACCGTTGACGCGGTGCTGCTCGGAGCGACGATGGCGCTGTCGCCGTTGGCCGTGCTCGCGTCGGTGCTGCTGCTGACGACGGAGCGCGGCACCGCGAAGGCGACCGCCTACGCCGTCGGCTGGGTGGTGGCCGTGGGGGCGATCGGAGCCGCCACGGTGCTAGCCGCCTCGCAGGTGCACGCGACTCCCGGAACCACCACGTCGACGGTCTCCGCGTGGCTGTACGTGGTTCTGGGAGTAGCGCTGGCCGGGTGGGCGATCCGGCGTCGGGTCGCGGAGCGCGAGGGTGTCCCCGAACCGACGTGGATGGGCCGGCTCGACGGCATGTCGCCGGTTGTGGCGCTCGGGTTCGGGCTGTTCATGCCGCCGTATGCGATCGCCGTCGCGGCCGTGAACTCGATCGTCCACGGCAACGGTG
>JAFDWA010000762.1 GCA_018268735.1 Actinomycetota bacterium
GAAGCCGACCGCATGGCCGACATGGGCTTCCTCCCGCAGGTTCGGCGTCTGCTCGACCAGTGCCGCGACGACCGTCGGACGGTGCTGTTCTCCGCGACTCTCGACGGCGACATCGACGTGCTCGTGCGCAACTACCAGCACGACCCGGTGCTCCACGAGCTCGAGGTGCCCGAGGAGGAGCTGCCCGACCTGCAGCACCACTTCTGGTCCGTCGCGCCCACCGCTCGGGTGGCCACCGCCGGGCAGGTGATCGACCGCATGGGTCCGACCGTGGTGTTCTGCCGCACCAAGCGCGGCGCCGAGCGCGTCGCGAAGCAGCTCACCGCCGCGGGTGTCTCCGCGGCCGCGATCCACGGCGACCGCTCCCAGAACCAGCGCGACCGGGCGCTCGAGGACTTCCGCGCCGGTCGCGCCCAGGCGCTCGTCGCGACCGACGTCGCAGCTCGGGGCATCCACGTCGACGATGTCGCCGCCGTGGTGCACTTCGATCCGCCCGAGGACCCCAAGGACTACGTCCACCGCTCCGGCCGGACCGCACGAGCTGGCGCTCGTGGCGTCGTCGTGTGCCTGGTGGTCCCCGAGAAGGCGTCGATGGTCAAGGGACTCCAGCGGAGCCTCGACCTGCCGCGTGGCCTGGATCCGGTGGACCTGTCCGCGCTCGGCGAGCCGGCCGCTCGACCGACGCGGTCCGCACCTCCCTCGAACCGCCGCTCCCGGAGCCAGGCTCGTGGCGACCGCATCGACCGCTCGGACGGTGACGGGAGCCGGGACAGGAGCCGGAACCAGGGCCGGACTCGTGGCCGGAACCGGGGCAGCGACGATCGCAGCGACCGCCGTGGATTCGATCGGGACCGGACCCAGGACCGTGCTCGTGAACGCGACGCCGACAGCAGCCGTCCGACACGGCCGGGGTCCGACCGCGACGAGCGCCGCTCCGACACGACCGCGGACCGGCGGCCCGACGACAGGACCGGGGAGCGTGCGACCTCAGACCGACCCGACACCCCCCGACGGCGTCGTCACCGGCGACAGCACGACCAGTCACCGGGTGGCACGGGTCGAAGCGGGTCCCGTGGGAACGGGAACCGCCCGGATGGCCGGGAGCGCCAGGACGGCACCGACAGGCGGACCAGCACCGACAAGCGGACCAGCACCGACAAGCGGACCAGCACCGACAAGCGGACCAGCACCGACAAGCGGCGAAGCCCGGCGCAGAGCCCTGGCGCGAAGAGCCGATCATCGCGATCCAGCTCGCGCGGTCCTCGCCG
Source organism: Actinomycetota bacterium (assembly GCA_018268735.1). GTDB lineage: Bacteria > Actinomycetota > Acidimicrobiia > Acidimicrobiales > Microtrichaceae > Dermatobacter. The sequence goes on from JAFDWA010000762.1 coordinate 1,269, forward strand.
CTGAGCCCGGTCGACCGCCGCTGCGGGTCGCTCCCCTCAGCGACCGGTGTGGCCGAAGCCGCCCTCGCCGCGGTCGGTGTCGTCGAGCTCGTCGACCTCCAGGAACCGGACGTGCTCCACGGCCTGCACGACGAGTTGCGCGATGCGCTCGCCCCGTGCGACGACGAACGGCTCTGAGGGGTCGGTGTTGACGAGCAGCACCTTGAGCTCACCCCGGTAGTCGGCGTCGATCAACCCGGGCGTGTTCAGGCAGGTGACGCCGTGACGCAGGGCGAGACCGCTGCGCGGCTGGATGAAGCCGGCGTAGCCGCGCGGGATCGCGACGGCGATCCCCGTCCGCACGAGTGAGCGGCCCCCGCCCGGCGCCAACTCGACGTCCTCGGCCGCGAGCAGGTCCACACCCGCATCACCAGGTTTGGCGTACCGCGGCAGCGGCAGGTCGGGGTCGAGTCGTCGGACGGGCACCTCGAACATGGCATCCGACGCTACCCGGCAGCGGCGCCCACCTCCGCCGAGGTGGGCCCGGCACCGGCCCACCCGTATCGTGGGGAGGTGCTCGTCTGGATGGACCTTGAGATGACCGGCCTCGACCCGGCAACGAACGTGATCGTCGAGATCGCAACGCTCGTCACCGACGACGAGCTCAACATCGTCGCGGAGGGCCCTGAGCTCGTCGTCCACACGACCGAGGAGGAGCTTGCGAAGATGGAGCCGGTGGTGGTGGCGATGCACACCCGCAGCGGCCTCCTCGACCAGATCCGCGCCTCGACGGTCACCCTGGAGGATGCCGGGGCCGCCACCCTCGCGTTCATCGAGGAGCACGTGCCGGAGCCGCGCACGGTCCCGCTGTGCGGCAACTCGATCGGGATGGACCGCAGGTTCCTCGCGGTGCACCTCCCGGAGATCGAGGAGCACCTCCACTACCGCTCCATCGACGTGTCGACGATCAAGGAGCTGGCCCGTCGCTGGTACCCCGGCACCCTCGACGGCCTGTCGAAGAAGTCCTCCGCGCACCGGGCCATGGACGACATCAAGGAGTCCGTCGCGGAGCTGGTCTACTGGCGCGGCAAGGTGTTCCTGCCGTCCGCCAACACCGACGGGACCGACAGCACCGACGAGACCGACAGGTCTGGCGAGACCGACGGCACCGACGCACCGGCCACGGCTTCCGATCCGTCGACCACGAGCTGAGCTGAGCGGCCCGACATGGCATCGGAAGCCTCGACGGGAAACGGCGCGCGCATCGAACGCCAGGAACGACTTCCGGCACGGACCGAGGTCGACGAGGTCGCTCCGGGGATCGGACGCATCCAGCTGCCGATCATGATCCCGGGCCTCGGCCACGTGAACTGCTACCTCCTCGAAGACGAGCGCGGCGTCGCCTTGATCGACCCCGGCATGCCGGACCCGTCGACGAACCAGGCGCTCGTCGAACGACTGGCATCGATCGGGATCCGACCCGAGCAGGTCCACACCGTCATCGTCACGCACTCGCACCCGGACCACTTCGGCGGAGCGGGCCGGCTCAAGGTGGAGCACGGATGCGACGTGGTCGCCCACCGACGCTTCCACACCCCGTTCGACCCGAGGGACCCGCTGTCCCCGGAGGCCGACGACCTGCTCGAGCTGGAGGCTGCGAGCGACCTGATCTCAGACGGCGACGCGCCCGATGACCTCGCCGCTCCGCGTGGTCGCAATGAGCGCCTGGAGCGCGTCCTGTTCGGCGACGGTCCGATCCCCGAGATCCCGCCGCAGCCGACGCCGTGGGGTGAGGAGGGGTTCCGTCCCGGCCCCGGCGAGCTCGAGGCGATGCGTGCCTGGGACGACCTGTCCAAGCACGGGTTGCTCCGACTCGATCCGACGATCCGCGTCGATGACCTCGACGTGATCGCCCTCGGCGGCCGCGAGTGGCAGGTGCTGCACACACCCGGGCACACCGGTGACCACATCTGCCTCCTCGATCCGGCCGACGGCACGTTCCTGTCAGGCGATCACGTGCTGCCCACGATCACCCCGCACATCTCCGGCATGACCGGGAGCGTCGACTCGCTCGCCGAGTTCGTCGCCGCACTCCAACGCGTTTCCGCATTGAGCGGGGTGTCGAAGGTGCTCCCCGCCCACGGCCTGCCCTTCGACGACCTCGCCGGTCGCGTCGACGACATCATCGGCCACCACGTCGAGCGCCTCGCCGAGATCGAGCGCCTGGGTGCCGACCTCGGCGACGCAACGGTGCGCCAGTACTCCCAGCGCCTGTTCCGAGAGCGGTCCTGGGGGCCGATGGCCGAGTCCGAGACCTATGCGCACCTGGAGCACCTGCGCATCGATGGTCGGATGAGCCGGCGCATCGACGCAGACGGCCTCGCCCGCTTCCGTCCGTCGAGCGGCTGATCGGGCGTCGTTCTCGGTCAGGGTTCGAGTGGATGGACCCAACGCAGGCCCGGGAACCCGGCGAAGATCCGATCCGCGCTCACCCAGGTCGCGCCCTGTTCGATCGCGAGTGCGGCCAGGAACGCGTCGGGAGCGATGTTCCCCCTTGCTTCGAGTCGCCGACACAGATCCGTGAAGATGCTCCAGTGTCGTTCACCAGGGAGGACGGGAACCACGGCAGGAGACTTGCGGAGCGCCTCGGTGAACTCAAGTGCGACGTCGAGCGGAGTGGGCTCGGAGAAGATGCGCAGATGTGTCACCACCCGTTGGAAGCCGCTCAGAACGATCGGGGGAATGCCGAGCGGCTCAACCCCTCGACGTGCATTCTCGAGCCACGCCCGATAGCCGTCGTGGTTCGGGGACTCCGGTCGGTGGGCGTAGACGAGGACGTTGACGTCAACGCAGAGCATCCAGCTCCGACCCCTGGTCCATCTCGTCGAGCAGAGCCGTTCGATCCGCGAGATCCACCCCGGCGAGCACGCCGGATCCTCCGAAGACCGGCAACGCAGCGATCGGGCGCTCGTTCGCCGGCTTGGGCCGGAGCGCCTCGCGCAATGCGTCCTCGATGACCGCGCTCACCGTCTGCGACGTCGTCGCTGCACGCGCCTTCGCCTCCCGGTAGAGCTTCTCGGAGATGTTGATGGTCGTACGCACCCCTGCATCCTACGCATCACTAGCTGATGCAAAAGCATCAATTCGTGATGCCCGGAGCGAGGCAACCCGGATCGCTGGAACTCCGAACTCAAGCGACGTGGACCACACCCCTCTTGAGCCACCCCACTTCCACCGTTCATCTGACGCTCTCCGACCGCTTGCCAAATTCATCAGGATGCAGCCACCTCTACACCTCCACCGGAGCCTGACTTCCGGCCCCAACGGCCACCTGAATGGTTACGGGTTTGTTGGGTAGGTGTAGTCGTTGAGGTTGCCGCCTTCTATGGGGTCGGTTTGGAGGAAGCGACCGAGTGCGGGGTCGTATTGTCGGGCTCCCATTTCGATGAGGGGTTGGAGTCCGGGTTGGTGTTCGAGGGGGCGTTGTTGTTGGCCGTGCCATCCGTAGTCGAAGTCGCCGGTGTTGTTGTCAGGGATGGCGGTAGCGCCTTGCGGGTTCCCGAACGGGTCATACGCACGGGTGGGTCCGGTCTTGGCGCCGGTGCCGTTGCAGGTCGCGACGATGTCGCCGTGGAGGTTCGGATAGGACCACACATCGGAGGCTGCGCTGCCTCGTGTGGTGAGGAGCACCCCACCGGGCAGCCCGACAGTCCGTTCCGTGACGGCGCCGTTCGCGTCGATGCTCAACGAGGGGGAGTCACCCGCCCCGGTGTACGCGTACCTGCCGGAACTGGTTCCGTTCACAGAACGGCTGGTGATCCGCCCGACAGGATCACGTCGGTACACAACCCGAGTGTTCGACGCCCACCCAACCATCGCCGCGAACAACGAGACCGCGTTCGTGTTCAGAAACGATGGTGACCCCGCGTAGTGCATCCACGCCACCCGCGGTGCCGGAGCCGCAGCCCCTGACGCCATCACAGCTCCCGTCTCATACGCGTAGATCAACGCTTTGGAGGCGTCACCGGGCATGGCCGCCGCAACGAACGCCGAAGACGCCGGCACGTTCCACCCCCAGTCCATACCCGCCGACGCGACCGTCACGTTCCCGACACCGAACCCGCCACCCCACCCATCTGGGGATGTGGCACCATCCCCAGCCAATACGGGAGGCCGAACCTCACCTAGAATCACCTGTCGCCATTACCAGTTGAACTCGCCCATCCAAAGCCCGCAAGAGCTAATAGTAGAAGGCTTCCGCACGAGAATATTGCTCCCAGAAACCACAGATGATTCGAGATACTTAAAACTGCCAACGGCAATTGGAATACACCTAGGGCTAAATCACTTTTGATGTGTGAGCCATCTTGGCGTCTTGTAAACATCGAACATCATCCCGCAAGGAGCTCTGAGAGGCCAGGCCACTATCTACATGTGCGTCCACACACCTCATAGATCACTTGTCGACTGGCTGTTGCGAAGAATCCAAAACCGATCAGCGCTTTAATCGA
>JAFDWA010000763.1 GCA_018268735.1 Actinomycetota bacterium
AGTTCTACGTGATCCAGGCCGCGCTCGACAGCGACTTCGCCGGGGAAGGGTTCCTGTGCGTGATCGCGATGCTCACGGCGCTCATCTCGGCGTTCATGTACCTGAAGATCGTGGCCGCCATGTACTTCGGTGATCCGGTCGACGCCGAGGCGCCACGCATCCGGATCCCCGCTGCGGCCGGGGTGGCCCTGGCGATCTCGGTGCTCGGCGTGATGGTGCTGGGCGTGGTGCCCGGTCCGCTGTCCGACTTCGTCGGCAACGCGACCGCCCAGCTCGTCGCCGTCGGCCGCTGAACCGGCGTCCGACTGGGGAAGTTGCCCGATTGATCTGACGTGCACGTACGGGCACGCTTGCATCCGCCGGACGGGTTTCGGCAGAAGGGGCGCAGTGACGTGACCAGGATCGCAGTTGTGGGGACGGGCTACGTGGGCATCACCACGGCAGCTTCGATGGCCAGCCTCGGTCATGACGTCATCGGCATCGACATCGATGCGGACAAGGTGGAGCGCCTCAACCGGGCTGAGGTCCCCATCCTCGAACCGGGCCTCCCGGAGTTGGTTCGTGACGGCGTCCGACAGGGTCATCTCCGCTTCACGACCGAACATGCCGCAGTCGGCGACGCGGAGTTCGTGTTCCTGTGCGTTCCGACTCCTCCGGCCGAGGACGGTCGCGCGGACCTGTCGCACCTTCTCGACGCAGCGCGCACGCTGGCGCCGCACCTGCAGCCGGATTCGGTGGTGATCAACAAGTCCACGGTCCCGGTCGGGTCATGTGCGCGGGTGGAGCGCGAGCTGGGACGACAGGACGTGTACGTCGTGTCGAACCCGGAGTTCCTCAGGGAGGGCCATGCGGTGCAGGACTGCCTTCAGCCTGACCGCCTGGTCATCGGAAGTGCGGACGAGGCTGCCGCGATCCGAGTGTTCTCGTTGTACCGGGGTGTCGTGACACCGCTGGTGGTGACCGATCCGGCGACCGCAGAGCTCACCAAGTACGCGGCGAACGCGTTCCTCGCCACGAAGCTCAGCTTCATCAACTCGATCGCTGCGATCTGCGAGGAGGTGGGTGCCGACATCGGCGACGTGGTGCTCGGGATGGGCCACGACAAGCGGATCGGCGCCGAGTTCCTCCGCCCGGGTCCCGGTTGGGGCGGCTCCTGCTTCCCGAAGGACACGCGGGCGCTCGATGCCATTGCTCGTGACGCCGGGTACGACTTCACGCTGCTGCGCGAGACCATCGCTGTCAACGAGGCGCAGAAGCACCGGGTCGTCGAGAAGGTCGAGCGGCTCGTCCCGGACGCCCTCGCCGACGCGAAGGTCGCCGTGTGGGGTCTCACGTTCAAGGCCGGCACCGACGACCTGCGCGAGTCGCCGTCGCTCGCGGTCATCGAACAGCTCGTCGCTGCGGGTGCGGACGTGCACGCTCACGATCCGGCGGTCGACGTGGGCACCACGATCGAGGGCGTCACGCTCCACAAGGACCCGCTCGACGCGCTGGACGGCGCCCACGCCCTGGTGGTCATGACCGAGTGGGACGACTACCGCTGGATCGATCCCGACGAGATCGTCGAGCGCATGTCGACGCCGAACGTGGTCGACACGCGCAACCTGCTCAACCGTGCGTCGCTGTCCCGAGCTGGATGCCGGCTGGTGTCCACCGGTCGATCCTGAAGGACCGTCGTGCCGCGGCGGCGGTGGCGGTGCCGGCGGCTGTAACGCTGCAGCGCCTCTTGGTACTGGTAGTCCATCTGGATCAGCCGTGACGCTACGCGGGGCACGGCGCGCCTGACCCAGTGAAGGCGGAGTCTCAGGAGCGGTTCGATCGAGGGGACGCGCCCGTCTGCTCCTCCGTCGTCATCGGCTCCGGAGCGACTCCCGGTACCAGGCGACCGTGGTCTCGAGTCCCGCTCGGAGCTCGACCGGCGTGACGTCGGGGAACAGCTCTCGGAGCCGCGAGTTGTCCGCCTGGGTGTGGTCGACGTCGCCGGCGCGTCGGCCCTGGTGCTCGCGCTCGAGCGGATGGCCGAGGATGTCTTCGAGGATGGCGATCATCTCGAGCAGGCTGGTCCGGGATCCGAACGCGAGGTTCACCGGCTCGGTCGAGATGACCTGGTCGAGCGCCGCGCGCCGGAGGACCTCGCACACGGTGCCGACGTAGGTGAAGTCGCGTGACTGCACTCCTTCGCCGTGCACGGGCAGCGGGCGGCCTTCGAGCGCCGCGGACACGAACGCCGGGACCACCGCTGCATATGCGTGGCCGACGGCCTGCATGGGTCCGAACACGTTGAAGAAGCGGAACGCGAGCGTCGGGAGGCCGTAGGTGTGCTGCCACGCGAGCGTGTAGGCCTCGGTCGCGAGCTTCGACGCAGCGTACGGGCTGACGGGCCGGGCGACCATCGACTCGCGCTTGGGCAGCTCGGTGTTCGCGCCGTAGACGGAGGACGACGACGCGACCACGACGTGGAGGCCTCCGGCTCGCCGTGCTGCTTCGAGGACCTGTGCGGTACCCGAGGCGTTCGCCTGGTGCGAGGCCCACGGGTCCGCGACCGACCGCGGCACCGAGCCACGGGCGCCGAGGTGGACCACCGAGTGGGCGCCGGCGAGTACCTCGTCGAGCACCTCGGGGTCCAGGATCGTGCCTTCGACCAGCGTGACGCCGGTGCCGTCGAGGTTCTCCTTGAAGCCCGTGGACAGGTCGTCGAGCGCCACCACCTCGGTCACCTCCCCGTCGTCGAGCAGCGTCTGGCAGAGGTTGGCGCCGATGAACCCGGCTCCGCCGGTGACCACGATCTTCATTGCTGTCCTTCCGACACGTACATGTTGGACCTCGCCACGCTATCGACGTTCGCTCGAGACCGGGTCGCGTCGGCGTGCTCAGAGGTGCTGGACGGCGGGACCCTGCAGCGCGCGGCGGCAATCGAGGACGGGTGTCGTGTCGTAGGCGATCGCGTCGCGGTCGAAGTCGTCGTGGTCGACGAGGTAGAGCACCAGGTCTGCCGCCGCCCGGTCCTCTGCGGTGCCTTCGACGTGCTTGACGCCATCGGGGAACTGATGCGAGGCGACGTGCGGATCTGCCAGGAGCACGGTTGCGCCGAGACCTTGGAGCTGTGTGATGATCGGACGCGAGGGGGTCTCGCGTGCGTCGCTCGTGTTGGCCTTGTAGGCGAGCCCGTAGACCAGCACGGTGGAGCCGTTGACGGCCTTCGAGCAGTCGTTCAGCAGCGACTGGACACGTCGTACGACGTAGTCGGGCATGTGCTGGTTCACGTCGTTGGCGAGCTCGACGAACCGGAAGGTCTGACCGAGGGACCGCTCGACCTGCCAGGACAGGTACGACGGATCGATCGGGAGGCAGTGTCCGCCGACGCCCGGACCGGGGGTGAAGCGCATGTAGCCGAACGGCTTGGTCGATGCGGCGTCGATCGCCTCCCACACGTCGATGCCGAGGTCTCGTGCGAACATGGCGAGCTCGTTGACGAGCGCGATGTTGACGTGTCGGAAGGTGTTCTCGAGCAGCTTCGTCAGCTCTGCCTCACGGGTCCCCGAGACGGGGACGGTCCGCTCGACGACGCGGTCGAAGAACCGCTGCACCGCGGCGAGCGACGCTGCGTCCACGCCGGAGACCACCTTGGGGGTGTTCTCGAGGCGCCACGTGTCGTTCCCCGGGTCGATGCGCTCCGGGCTGTAGCCGAGGTGGAAGTCCTGGCCCGCGCGCAGTCCGCAACCTGCCTCGAGGATCGGAGCGACCAGTTCCTCGGTGGTGCCCGGGTACGTGGTCGACTCGAGGATCACGGTGGAGTCGGGCCGGACGAACGGGGCGACCGTCGTGGCGGCCGACTCGATGAACGACAGGTCGGGGACGCCTTCGCCCATCGGGGTCGGCACGGAGATGACGGCGACGTCGAAGTCGGCGAGGTC
>JAFDWA010000764.1 GCA_018268735.1 Actinomycetota bacterium
GGACGAACCCGATCTGTCACCGAAGCCAGCGTCGCCGAGCACGACGTCGGCCAACGCTGCCGTGCGCCGCGACCTGCCCTTCGACGACATGACGGACTTCGAGCTCGCGGAGCGGGGCAGGGTCGCTCGAGGTCGGGATCGCCAGATCCACGGTGCGGCCGGCGGTGTGGTGTGGGACCTCGATGCGTGGGACTTCCTCGACGGCGACGCACCCGACACCGTCAACCCGAGCTTGTGGCGCCAGTCGCAGCTGTGCTCGATCGAGGGCCTGTTCGAGGTGGCCGACGGCATCCACCAGGTGCGTGGGTTCGACCTGTCGAACGTGACGTTCGTGCGGGGTGAGTCGGGCTGGATCGTCATCGACCCGCTCACCACCGCCGAGACGGCACGTGCCGCGCTCGAGCTCGTGAACACCGAGCTCGGCGAGCGCCCGGTCGTCGCGGTGATCTACACCCACAGCCACGTGGACCACTTCGCCGGAGTGCGGGGGATGATCTCCGACGAGGACGTCGAGTCCGGTCGGGTGCGCATCATCGCACCGACCGGCTTCCTCGAGGCGGCGATCTCGGAGAACGTCATCGCCGGCAACGTGATGACCCGTCGCGCGACCTACATGTACGGCGTCCTGCTGCCGAAGGGCCCGCACGGGCTCGTCGGCAGCGGCCTCGGTCAGACGACGCCGCTCGGCACCTTCGGGCTGATCGCTCCGACCGAGCTCGTGGCGGAGACCGGCACCGAGCTCAGCGTCGACGGCGTCCGCATCGAGTGCCAGGTCACGCCGGGCACCGAGGCGCCGGCGGAGATGAACTTCCTGTTCCCCGACCACCGTGCGCTGTGCATGGCGGAGAACTGCACCGCAGTGTTCCACAACGTCTACACGCCACGTGGGGCGCAGATCCGAGATGCCCTTGCCTGGTCGAGCTACCTCCACGAATCGATCGGCCTGTTCGGGGAGCGGGCCGACGTCATGTTCGCGAGCCACCACTGGCCGCGATGGGGTGCCGACGCGATGCGCCACCACCTCGAACGCCAACGGGACCTGTACCGGTTCCTGCACGACCAGACGATGCGGCTGGCGAACCACGGTCGCACCTCGCTCGAGATCGCCGAGGAGCTGCGGCTGCCGCCGGCACTCGGCGACGAGTTCTTCAACCGCGACTACTACGGCACCCTCAACCACAACGTGAAGGCCGTCTACCAGCGCTACCTCGGCTTCTTCGACGGGAACCCCGCTCATCTCCACCCGCACCCCCCGGTGGAGGCAGGCCGACGCTACGTGGAGTTCATGGGCGGAGCCGACGAGCTCCTGCGCCGTGCCCGCCGAAGCTTCGACGACGGTGACTACCGCTGGGTTGCGCAGGTCGTCGACCACCTGGTGTTCGCCGAGCCGGACAACATGGAGGCCCGGGCGCTCGAGGCCGACGCGCTCGAGCAACTGGGCTACCAGGCGGAGTCGGGGCCGTGGCGGGCATTCTACCTGACGGGAGCTCAGGAGCTGCGCAACGGTCCGCCGCCGATCGTCGTGCGCAGCGCGGAGAAGCCCGACGTGATGGCGGCGATGACCGTGTCGATGCTGCTGCAGTTCGTCGGTGTCCACCTCGACGGTCCGGCAGCAGCCGAGGAGCGGCTCGCGTTCACGCTGGAGGTGCGCGACGCGTCGCCGGACGGAGGGGCGGCTGGGTGCGGCGAGGTGCACGCCGTGGGTGTCGCAAACGGCGCGTTGCACCATGCGGTGGGTGCGCCGCATCCGGAGGCGACGTTGCACGTCAGCACCACCCACGCTGCGCTCGTCGCCGCGATCAGCGCCGGCCGGCTCGAGCAGCTGGACGAGGACGGCCGTGCGACCCTCGACGGCGATCGGTCGGTCTTGGTGCGGCTGTCCGATCTGCTCGACAGCTTCGAGCTGTTCTTCCCGATCGTGACGCCCTGAACGACGGGGACCGACAGGCCCGGGACGTGCCGCGTGGCACTCCGGATCGAGGTCGATGAGCCTTTCCTCCGTGGATTCCACAGGGGAGAATCGGGACGCACATCACCGTGCCACCTGATCGATCAGCGGAGAGGTTCCCGATGACCACACCACAGAGCACCCAGTTCGTCGAGCGCGCGTCTGCCGAGCTGGAACGACTCGTCGCGGAAGCCCGCGACGGCGCGAAGTCGGCCGAGGAGTTGGTGACCGGATCGATCGAGAACCTGCAGCAGCTCGTCGAGGACCTCGTGACGTGGGTGAGCGACGAGCTCGACCGGATGCGCAGCCAGGCGGAGGAGCAGCGCAGTCGAGTCGAGTCGCAGTTCGCGGATCTCGTGGGATCGGTTCGGGAGCCGGTGCAGAAGGCAGCGCGGCAGAGCCGCAAGGCGGCCAAGCGCGCTGCCGGCCGTGCGAGCGAGGCAGCGTCGTCAGCGGCAGCCTCGGCGGTCGATGCTGCGGCCTCCGCAGTCGACGCCGTGAGGGAGTCGGCCCCGATCCCTGGATCGGCGAAGAAGAAGCCGGCTGCCAAGAAGGCCGCGCCGAAGCAGGCTGCTGCGAAGAAGAAGCCGGCTGCGAAGAAGGGCCGCGCCGAAGCAGGCTGCTGCGAAGAAGAAGCCGGCTGCGAAGAAGGCCGCGCCGAAGAAGAAGCCGGCTGCCAAGAAGCCGGCAGCGAAGAAGGTTGCGTCGAAGGACGCGGCGTCGAGCGGGATCGAGACCTCGACGTCACCGGACAACACGTCCGCACCCACCGACCCGATCGCCTGACGGGTCGCCACCGGCTCCGATGGCGCGTTCCACGCGCTTCTCACGTGGTTCTCACCCCGTTCTCACCGTTGTCGCCGTACCTTCGGTGACATGGATGAAGCAGGACGTCGAGCTGCTCGCCGCCGGGCGGTGATCGCGTTCATCGCCGCCGGTGTGCTGGTCGTGGTGAGCGCTGTGGGGCTGATGTGGGGCCACGATCGACATGACCGCAACCGTGGGCGCCTCTACGGCCCGGGGGTCGAGGTGCCTGGCGGTGCTCGTGGTCGAGGCCCTGGCATGGAGGGCTTCGATCACATGAGGGGTGCCGGTGGCCGCTCTCAGGACCAGCGCGGCATGTTCGGCCCCCGGGACGGCAGCTCGGGTCGAGGCGGCTCGCTCGGACCGCAGTCGCGCCGTGGTGCGCAGCAGCCCGGATCAGCTGGCAACGGCGCCCCGTCCGGTGCTGCTCCCGGATCGAGCGCTCCGGGGGGTGCCCCCGACGGAGGATCGGTTGGACCTTCGACATCGACGACGGCACCGCCGGCCGACGGAATCTGACAGGAGGCGACGGAGATGCGACCAGGTGTGATGTTGTTCGGGATGTTGATCCCGCTCGCAGTGCTCGTGCTCGTGGCCTACGGGTTCTGGGAGCTGGGTCGCTCACGCACCGACGCTGCCGCGGCCGGAGAGGGCAACGGAGGTCTCGGCCCGGCAAGCTTCGCTGCGACGGGATCTGCCCGATCGATCCTCGACGAGCGCTTCGCCCGCGGTGAGGTAGACGTCGACGAGTACGTGCGACGACGTGCGCTGCTCGACGGGACAGTGCCGTCGCCTCCGACGCTCGCGTCGGAGGACCCGGTGCCGCCGGTCGCCCCTGTCCCAGAGGTCGCCGTGGACCCGCAGCCGGAACCCGACGCGACCTGACCGCGCCCGTCCCACCGAGATCGGCACGTCTCATGTCGAGTCTCGACGTGGGACGTTCCCGCTGCAGACGGGTCGGCGCCGTTCGGTGGGGTTGGTTGCGTCCATCTGATCCGCTCCTGTCCGGGAGGTGTGTCGCCGGGCGATAGGTTCAGATCATGGTCGTCGAAGCGGATCGACCCGCGTGGTTGGAGCGGTCGCTGGCGGTCGAGCCGCTGCAGACTTCGATCCAGGTGGCCGGCTGCGACATCAACCTCCTCGCCTGGGGTGAGGTCGGCAGACCAGGCCTGGTGCTCGTGCACGGGGGAGCGGCGCATGCTCGCTGGTGGTCATCGATCGCCCCGTTGATCGGCGACTACAGGGTCGTTGCACTCGATCTCTCGGGTCATGGCGACAGCGGTCGACGCAGCGAGTACCGGGTGAACCTCTGGACCGAAGAAGTGCTCGCCGCGTCGTCGGCCGTCGGGGTCGCAGGATCGCCGGTGGTGATCGGACACTCCATGGGTGGGTTCGTCGCCGTCGCCACAGCTGTCGCAGGTGGCGACGGCGTGGCGGGGATCATCGTCTTGGACTCGCCGATGGTGGAGGACGATCCCGAGGTCGAGGCAGCCCGGATCGGCGCGGCGTTCGGCGTGCCGAAGACCTACGCGACGCTCGAGGAGGCCGTCGGGCGGTTCCGGACGGTGCCGGCCCAGGACAGCTACGACCCGTGGATCATCGACTACGTCGCACGGCACTCACTTCGTGAGACACCCGCCGGCTGGACATGGAAGTTCGACCCGGAGCTGTTCCGTGCGATCAGTCGGACCGCAGCCGCTGAGCAGCTGCCGAACGTCGAGTGCCGGGTCGCCTTGTTGCGCTCCGAGTTCGGGTTGGTGACCCCGGAGATCGGGCGGATCATCTACGACAACCTCGGACGTGTCGCCCCGGTGGTGGAGATCCCACTCGCCGGGCACCACATGATGCTCGACCAGCCGCTCCTGCTGCTGACAGCGCTGCGAGCGCTGCTGGCGGACTGGGAGCACTCGGTCCCATTCCATCGTTGAGCGCAATCCCACTGGGCGGTGCTGTGGCGACTGGCTGATCTCAGGAGGGCTGGACTACGGTGTGGCCCACGCCGCGGGGTGGAGCAGTTCGGTAGCTCGTCGGGCTCATAACCCGAAGGTCGCAGGTTCAAATCCTGCCCCCGCCA
>JAFDWA010000765.1 GCA_018268735.1 Actinomycetota bacterium
GACGTCGACGGCATCGGGGGGCTCCATCGCCTCACCGGAGCCGGCACCGACCCTGTCGGTGACGACGGGCCGACGGGTGGACACGACGGCGGGTCCCCTCTCGGCGCCGGCACCGACCTCGCGGCCACCCTCGGGGCCGCGTGCGACGAGGTGGACGACGACTCCAGCTTCGCGGTCGTGTGCCACCGCATGTCCGCCGGTGCCCGACGGGGGGCCCGGGCCCAGGCCGGGCGGCGCCTGGCAGCGTTCCTCGGCGGTGCCTCCGAGGTGCTCCGCAACGCCGACCGCATCGACGGTGCACGCCTGGCACTCGCGCTCGAGGCCGGTGCCGAGCGCGTCACCGAGGCCGACGACGGCACCCATCCCGGCTGCCTCCTCGCCGTGATCTCCGCCACTGCGGACGGCGCGCTCGACGCCTCGGACTCGGCCCGGGACCTCGTCGAGGTGCTGGTCTCCGCGGCGGAAGCCGGCCTGGTCGAGCTCGAGCGTGGTCCACTGGTGGACCCCGGCCTCGCCGAACGGGGCACGGTCGACCCCGCCGCCGCGGGGTTCCTGCTGATCCTCGACGCACTCGCGGCGTTCCTCACCGGCGACCCGCTGCCGGCACCGCCGGCCCAACCTGGTCCGGCCGGGTCGGCCGACCGTCGTGGCCGGCGCTTCGAGCTCCGCTGCCGCGTCACCCCGCCGACCCCGGACATCGAGGCGGCGGCCCACGTCGAAGCCGTGGTGTTCGAGCTCTCCGAGCAGCTCAGCTTCGACCGTTCGGGCCGCCACTGGGACATCGATGTGATCACCACGCTGCCGGGCAGCGTGGTGGAGGCCCTGGCCGGTGCCGGAGCGTTGAGCGAGATGCACATCGGTCTGGCCGAGCCGCAGCGATGAACGGGCTCGACGCGCCGGCGGTCTGAACGGGCTCGACGCGCCGGCGGTCTGAAGGGGCTCGACGCGCCGGCGGTCTGAAGGGGCTCGACGCCCCAGGGCGGGGCGAGCGCCGATGCGGACGCGTCGATCGCCATGGCGGCGTGCTGGACTGGGGTCGTGAGCGACCGTCCGCCGATCACCCTCGTCGAGCTGCACGGCATGGGTGTCGAGGTCCTGTCCGGCGTCGGTCCCCGCAAGGTCGAGGCGCTCCGTTCGATCGGCATCGCGTCGCTCGGCGACCTGCTCACCTACTACCCGCGCCGCTACGTGGATCGCACGAGGGAGCGTCGCATCGCGGACCTGGCAGAGGGGGAGGACGCGCTCGTGCTGGGCCGCGTCGCCTCGACGTCGAGCCGTCGGGTCCGCGGCGGCCGCACCATCGTGGTCGCGGAGATCCGCGACGGCAGCGGATCGCTGCGCTGCACCTTCTTCAACCAGCCCTGGCGGGAGAAGCAGCTGTCGCGCGCCGCGATCGGTGCCGACGACGCGGGTGTCGAGGTGGCGATGTTCGGCAGGATCGAGGTGTTCCGCGGCCACCGACAGATGACCAACCCGGTCGTCGACGTCATCGGCGACCCTCGAGGCGGCCGAACCGGGCGGATCGTGCCGATCTACCCCCAGTCGGACAAGGCACGCCTCAGCACGTGGGAGCTCGGCAGCTGGTCGGCGCAGGTGCTGCGACGCAGCCGCGACCGGGGCATCGACGACCCGGTGCCCGCTGCGGTGCTCGAACGTCACGGACTCATCGGCCGCGCTGCCGCGTTCGAGGGCATCCACGCCCCGTCGACGATGGCCGAGGCGGTCGCCGCCCGCCACCGCCTCGTCTTCGACGAGCTGTTCCGCCTGCAGGTCGCGCTCGTCCGTCGCAAGCGCGAGATCGAAGCGGCATCGCTCGGCATCGTCCACGTCGTGGATGACGACGACGTCCGGGCGATCGCCCCGGGTCTCCTCACGCGCTACCTCGACGGCCTGCCCTACGACCTCACCGACGCGCAGGCGAGGGCGATCGGCGAGATCCGCGACGACCTCGCCGTGTCGGTCCCGATGCACCGCCTGTTGCAGGGCGACGTCGGATCCGGCAAGACCGTCGTCGCCATGGCCGCGTTGCTCACCGCGGTGCAGGGCGGTCACCAGGGCGCGCTCATGGCGCCGACGGAGGTGCTCGCCGAGCAGCACGCCGTCGGGGTCCGCCGCCAGCTCGACGGGGTCACGGTCCTCGACCGTGGCCAGACGCTGCTCGACGAGCGTCCCCTCGGGATCGAGCTGCTCACCAACCGCACGCCAGCTGCAGCGCGCCGACGCATCCTCGCCGGGCTCGCCGACGGCTCGGTCGACATCGTCATCGGCACCCACGCCCTGATCCAGGACCGGGTCGAGTTCCGGTCGCTCGGTGTCGTCGTGATCGACGAGCAGCACCGATTCGGCGTCGAGCAGCGCGCCGCGCTGCGCGACGCGAACTCCGACGGCACCGTGCCCGACGTGCTGGTGATGACCGCCACACCGATCCCCCGCACCGCGGCGATGACGGTCTACGGCGACCTCGACACGACCGTGCTCGACGAGCTCCCGCCCGGTCGCGTGCCGATCACGACGTCGTGGGCGCACAGCGAGGCGGCGGAGGCCGACGCGTGGCAGCTCGTGCGCGACGAGGTGGCGGCTGGTCGTCGCGCCTACGTCGTGTGCCCGTTGATCGAGGACTCGCCCAAGCTCGAGGTCGCGTCCGCCGAGGACACCTACGAGCGCCTCGCCGGGGGCGAGCTGGCCGGACTGCGACTCGGTCTGCTCCACGGCCGGATGAAGGCGCCGGACAAGCAGGAGGTGATGGATGCGTTCCGATCGGGGTCCCTCGACGTGCTCGTCGCGACCACGGTCGTCGAGGTCGGCGTCGACGTGCCTGAGGCCACCGTCGTGGTCGTGCTCGACGCCGACCGGTTCGGGATCGCCCAGCTGCACCAGCTCCGCGGACGTGTGGGTCGCAGCGACCTGCAGAGCTGGTGCGTCCTCGTCGCGCACGGCGTCGTGACGCCCGACGCGCAGGCGCGCCTCGAGGCGATGGTCCGGACCTCCGACGGCTTCGAGCTCGCAGAGGTGGACCTCGACCTGCGGGGCGAGGGAACGGTGCTGGGCGAACGTCAGCGAGGGGTGAGCGACCTCAAGCTGGCGTCGCTGCGCCACGATCGCGAGTGGGTCCTCGTCGCGAGGCAGGAGGCGCTCGCGCTCGTGGGCGACGGGTCCGGCATCGACCGGTGTCCGGCGCTGGCCGAGGAGCTCGACCTCCTCCTCGCACCCGAGGAGGAGGAGTTCCTGCTCAAGTCCTGAACCCCAGCGGTCGGCGCCGGTGCCCATCGGGCGGCGACGTCATCGGCGACACGTCACGTCGGGACCTCCTGCCCTGTTCGGTCCGCGTGTCGCAGACCAAGATGTCGGCGTGATCACCACGAACAGCCCAATTCGGGGCCGCCACGTCGCAGTCCGGCTCGCAGCGATCGGTCTCGGCGCCGCCGTCGTCGCGCTCTTCGCCAGCGGATGCAGCGGCGACGAGGGCGCCACCGGGACGACCGCTGAGCGGACCACCACGACCGATGCGCACTACGGGACCCACTCGGCGATGGCGCCGGCGACGGCGACGGTGGCAGACATCGCTTCGCTCGGGCCGGGCCCGGCTGTCGGGTCCACCGCCAGCGGGTTCGTCGGCCTCGACGTGTGCGGTCGCTTCCTGCCGCTGTCCACCACGGTGCCGGCCGACGTCGCTGCTGGCACCGGCATCTCGTTCCCCTCCGAGGGCCGCTTCAGCGTCACGCCGCCGACCCCCCAGGCGGCCGGCCACGGTGCCACCGTCGGCTCGCTCGCCCGTGCGCTCGGCGTCGAGGTGGGCAGCCGCACCGTCACCTTCGGAGCGGGTGCCGCGCCGAAGCAGATCGAGGTCGCCGGCACCACCGTCGAGGTCGCGGGCAGGACCTTCGGTCCCGATGTCCGCTGCGGTGACACCGCGGCGGAGGTCCAGCTGTGGGTGTACAGCGCGAAGGCGGTCGAGACCGGCGAGGGGCTCGTCAAGGTGATCGAGGACCCCCAGGACGTCCCGATCGCGCAGGACGGCATGGCCTTCGTCATCGCGGTCACGCCGGAGTCGTCGCTGCCGACGTTGCCGCCGTCCGCGCTCGTGCGCTGAGCACGTGCTCGACTGTCGCCTGTGCGAGTCGTCGCCGGAGCTGCCCGCAGTCGACGGCTGGTCGACCCGGCGGGCCGTGACGTACGCCCGACCC
>JAFDWA010000766.1 GCA_018268735.1 Actinomycetota bacterium
CGACGACGGCCACAGCGGTGCGCAGGGGCAGGCCGTCGACGCCGGCAGCGTCGGTCACGACGAGCGCGGGAGCGACCATCTCGACGAGCCGGGCGCGCTCCGGGGGAGCGAGCTTCGAGCTCACCGGAGCGAAGACCGCACCGATGCGGTCGACGGCGACGGCGAGGACGACCCACTCGCCGCTGCTCGGGAGCGAGGTGGCGACGACCGCACCCTGGTCGATGCCCCGCTCGAGGAGGCCCCGGGCGACACGGTCCGCGGCGCCGTCCAGCTCGGCGTACGAGAGCGAGTCCGATGTGGTGACGACGACCGGACGGTCCCCGAAGCGGACGGCGGCCTCCCGAGCGATCTCGCCGAGCACGACCGCAGTCTACGGCGGAGGCGGGCGGCTGGGTCCGCTCCGCTACGATCTGACGACCCGTCAGAACCTGAGGAAGGCGCTGCGCGCCGGAGGTCCCATGTCCGCTCCTGCCGATCCCTCCGCGTCGACGCCGACCCGGTCCGCCCCGCTCGCCGGGGTGCGGGTCATCGAGGTGTCGCTCCTCGGTCCGGGCGCCGTGGGCACGCACCTCGCGGACCTCGGTGCCGAGGTCATCAAGGTCGAACCACCGGCCGGTGACTACATCCGCCAGATGACCTGGCCGATCATCGAAGGCAGCTCGCTGCTGCACTGGCACATCCACCGCGGCAAGAAGTCGCTCACCCTGGACCTCCGCACCGAGGAGGCCCAGGAGGTGTTCCGCGACCTGGTCCGCGACGCCGACGCGGTGATCGAGGCGATGCGACCGGGTGCGCTCGCACGTCGGGGACTGGGCTACGAGGACCTGCTCGAGATCAACCCGCGCATCGTGTTCTGCACCATCTCCGGCTACGGCATGACCGGCCCGTACGCCAACCTGCCGAGCCACGGCATCGCCTACGACACCTGGGCCGGCATCGTGAACCCGACGTTCAACGACGAAGGGTTCCCGTACCTGCCCGAGCACGCCTCGATCGGCATCCACGCCGGCCCGCTGTTCGGGGCGCTCGGCGTGCTCGCCGGCATCACCAAGGCCCGGGCCACCGGGGAGGGATCGTTCCTCGAGATCGCGCAGTCCGACGCCGCAGCAGCCATGGACTGGCTGCGCAGCTAGACCTGGAAGGCCTACGAGCGACCGGAGTCCGAGGTCACCGGCAACAAGGCCGACGACTACGAGCGTCGGGCCCCCGGCACCGCTGGCATGGAGGAGGGCGTCCGCTACCAGGTCTACGAGTCCTCCGACGGCTTCGTCCTGTTCATGGCGTCCGAGCAGGAGTTCTGGCGCAACTTCTGCGCCGGGGTCGGCCGCATGGACATGTTCGAGCGGTGGCCTGGCAACACCTACGGCGACCACGCCCGCGGCAACACCGAGATGCGCCGTGAGCTGGCGGCGATCTTCGCCACCCGCACCACTGCCGAATGGGTGGAGTGGTCCGGCACCGTGAACACCACGATCGCCCCGGTGGACTCGCCGAAGACGCTGGCCGATGACCCGCAGTTCAAGGACCGCTTCGGCTTCCTGCCGCACGAGACCCACGGTGCCGACATGATCTCGACGCCGCTCAAGTTCATCGACGCGGACCTGCCGGACCCGGCGCCGGCGCCGACCGCGGGCCAGGACAACGACGAGGTGCTGGCCGAGGTGCTCGGCTACGACGTCGAGCGCATCGCCGCGCTGCGGGCGGCCGGTGCGCTGGGGGAGGATCGATGACGCCGATCGGGGAGGAAGGGGCCCGAGGTGACCTGCGATGGGCGTCGGTGCCGGCGCTGGTGCGCGACGCCGCGCAGCGCTTCGGCGATGCCGAGGCGGTGGTGGACCTCGCGGGTGACGAGCCCGTCCGACTGAGCTGGATCGATCTCCGTGGCCGGGTCGACGCGATGGCCAAGGGTCTGATCGCCGCAGGTGTCGAGCCAGGCGACCGCGTCGCGATCTGGGCGCCCAACTGCTGGGAGTGGGTGGTCGCGGTCCTCGGCCTGCAGTCCGCCGGTGCCTCGCTCGTCCCGCTCAACACCCGTTACAAGGGGATGGAGGCCGCCGACATCCTGTCACGCAGCCGCGCTCGGCTCCTGTTCACCGTCGAAGGCTTCCTCGGCAACGACTACGTGTCGATGCTGGATGAGGCCGGGCGGCCGTCGACGCTCGAGCGGATCGTGCTGCTGCACGACACCGGGGCGCAGGCGGCTGGGGCGATCGCACTCGACGAGCTCCTCGCCGGCGGCGACTCGGTTCCCGACGCGGACCTCGACGCCCGGATCGGGTCGCTCGACGGCGCCGACGTGTCCGACGTCCTGTTCACCTCGGGGACCACCGGCGCACCCAAGGGCGTCGTGCAGACCCACGCGGCGTCGCTGCGCGCGTTCCTCGACTGGGCGACGCTCGTCGGCCTGCGATCGGACGACCGCTACCTGATCATCAACCCGTTCTTCCACACCTTCGGCTACAAGGCCGGGATCCTCGCCTGCCTGATGACCGGCGCGACGATGGTCCCGCTGCCCACCTTCGACGTGGACGCCGCGATCGAGGTGATCGAGTCCGAGCGGATCACCACCATCCCAGGGCCACCGACGCTCTACCAGACCCTGCTCAACCATCCCCGGTTCGATCGGGCGAACGTCGACACGCTCCGCCTCGCAGTCACCGGCGCCGCGGTGGTGCCGGTCGATCTGGTCGTCGCGATGGGACGTGACCTCGGCTTCGAGACCGTGCTCACCGCGTACGGGCTCACCGAGGCGTGCGGCGTGGCGACGGCCTGCCGAGCGGGTGACGATCCGGAGACGATCGCCAGCACGTCCGGTCGGGCCTTCCCGGGCGTCGAGGTGCGGGTGGTCGGTGCCGACGGAGCGACGCTCGACGCGGGCGAGCCGGGCGAGGTGCTCGTGCGGGGCTACAACGTCATGCGGGAGTACTTCGAGGACCCGGCGCAGACCGCCGAGGCCGTCGACGCCGAGGGGTGGTTGCACACCGGCGACGTCGGCACGCTGGATGGCCGCGGCTACCTGCGGATCACCGACCGGACCAAGGACATGTTCATCGTCGGCGGCTTCAACGCCTACCCCGCCGAGATCGAGCGTCTGCTCGGAACCCATCCCGGCATCGCCCAGGTCGCGGTCGTCGGTGTCCCCGACGAGCGGATGGGAGAGGTCGGCGTCGCCTTCGTCGTCCCGGTCGTCGGCGTCGACGTCGATCCCGACGAGGTGATCGCCTGGTCCCGCGGCCACATGGCCAACTACAAGGTGCCCAGCCGTGTCACCGTCGTCGACGCACTGCCGTTGAACGCGAGCGGCAAGGTCCTCAAGTACGAGTTGCGTGCGCGGGCGACCGCCGGATCCTGATCGGAGCAGCACCATGAAGTTCGCCCAGGCGCTGATCGGGGCAGACCCCCTCGACTGGCCACAGGTCGCCGCGGCAGCCGAGGACGCCGGGTTCGACTCGGTCGCGGTGTCCGATCACGTCGTGTACCCGAGCTACCTCACGACGAAGTACCCCTACACGCCCGACGGCACCCCGCAGTTCAGCCCCGACGAGGACTGGCCTGACCCATGGGTGGCGATCGGCGCGATGTCCGCCACGACCTCGACGCTGCGGTTCCTGACCAACGTGTACGTCCTGCCGATGCGCAACCCGTTCGTCATCGCGAAGGCAGTCGGAACCGCTGCGTTCATGTCGCGGGGTCGTGTGGGACTCGGCGTCGGTGCCGGCTGGATGGTCGAGGAGTTCGAGCTCCTCGGCCAGCCGTTCGCCGGGCGTGGCAAGCGCCTGGAGGAGACCGTCGAGGTGATCCGCACCCTCTGGCGTGGTGGCATGGTCGAGCACCACGGCGAGCTCTACGACTTCGCCCCCGTCGAGATGCGTCCGGTGCCGCCAGCGCCCGTGCCGATCTACATCGGCGGCCAGTCCGAGGTCGCGTTCCGTCGGGCCGCCGCGATCGGCGACGGTTGGCTCGGCATGTACTGCACCGCCGACGAGCTCGTCGGGCACTGCGCGACGATCCGCCAGGCCCGCGAGGATGCCGGCACGGCGGACCGCCCGTTCGAGGTCATCGCGTCGCCGCTGGTGATCCCGACTCCGGACATGTGCGACCGCCTCGGCTCGGCAGGGGTGACGACGATCCTCACCTCGGCGTGGATGGCACAGGGCGTCGAGCGGCCCGAGTCGACCGAGCAGGCGATCGACCTCATCGGCACCTTCGGCGAGCGCTTCATCGCCTGACCCGCACCCGGGACCTCGAGCACCCGCTGCGCTCGCCCACCTGTTGATCTCGGGCACCTGCGACCAGCGACTGGTCGCTCCTGCCCGAGTTTCGGGATCAGGTCGCGCGAGACGCCCGATCTTGGGCACGTAGGACCATTGGGTGGTCGGATCTGCCCAAGATGGTGCTCAGATCGGGTGGGGTGGACCAGGGTCTCCGGGTCACGTCCGCGGGAGAATGCGGGTCTGTGAGCGACGACGTCCGCCACCTGGGCACCATCGAGGGCCGAGAGATCCAGGGCAACGGTGGCCCGGCCGTCCCGCCGGAGCCGGTGCGTCCCGGCCGGGCCGCCCGTGCCCGCGCCGAGGTCGTCGAGGCGCTGCACGACATCCGCGACGCGCATCGGCGCGGCCCCAAGCAGAACTCACGGCCGCTGCCGCAGTGGGTGCGGCGGATGGCCTGGGTGCTCGACGACGCGGTCGAGATCCCTGCCACGGGCGGCCGTCGGGTCGGTATCGACGGGTTCATCACGATCATCCCCGGGATCGGTGACGCGATCGGCGTCGCGCTGTCCATGGTCGTCGTGACTGCAGGGGTGCTCGCCGGTGTGAGCTGGCCGACGATCATCCGGATGCTGTGGAACGTCGCGTTCGAGGGCGTGGTCGGACTGATCCCGTTCGCCGGCGTCGCCTTCGACATGGCCTACAAGGCCAACGACCGCAACGTCCGCCTCATCGAACGCGATCTGGCCGACCGCAAGGCCACGCGGCGCTCCAGCATCGGCATCCTGCTCGCGCTCGTCGCCACCACGATCGCAGGGTTCGTGCTGATGTTCCTCCTCGGGATGCTCGGCATCGCGGTGATGGTCTGGATCATCTGGCGCCTGGTGGGCTGATCGCGAGGACACCGACACCGGGCGCGTCGACAGCCCGGGCACGGCCTCGGCGCCGATACGCTGCGCCCTCGGTGAGCATCGAAGGTCACGACGTGGTGCACCAACCTGATGGCGACGCAGAGGAGCTGCGTGCGGTGGACGGACGCGTCCCCGGACGGCGGGGCCTCGCGACCCGTGCACGGCTGCTCGAGCAGACACGGGAGCTGCTTCGCAGCACGTCGTACCGCGACCTCAAGGTGGTCGACATCGCCCGCGGCGCCGGCACCTCCCCGGCGACCTTCTACCAGTACTTCCCCGACGCCGAGTCCGCGCTCCTCGCACTGGCCGACGAGCTGGTCGGGGAGGGCCGCGAGCGCCTGACGCGCCCTGTGCGAGACGGTGGCTGGGGCGGACGGGACGCCTACGAGACATGCGGTTGGATCGCTTCGTCGTTCCTCGAGTTCTGGGAGGAGCACCGAGCGCTGCTCGCGGTCATCGACCTCGCCGCGACGGAAGGCGACGTGAGGTTCCGCGAGATCCGCCTCCAGCTGCTCACGAGCTTCACCGACGCGCTCGCCGAACAGGTGCGCGCCCAGCGAGATGCCGGTCGGTTGCCGGCCGACCTCGACCCCACGGCGACCGCCTCGGTGCTCGTCGCGATGCTCGCCCAGGTGTCCGGCCACCGCTACGGCATCGAACGACACGGAACCAGCGGGTCCGAGATCCAGCGCGCGCTGACACGGCTCGTGTTCTCCGGTGTGACCGGGCGCAAGCCACCGCGTTGAGCGTGCTGCGAGCTGCCACGTGGCCGCGGTGCCACGTCGTCGAGCCGTCCGTGGTCGTCGAGCTCGGCCCGATCGTCCGCTTCGTGGAGGCGACCGGTGGCGGCCCAAGGCTCGTTCGCACCGACCGTCTCCCCATCTCCACGACATCGCTGTGGACGCGCCCGGCGGCCCCCGGTGCACTGCCACCGGCGGCTCCCGGCGCACCGCCGCTGGCGCTGCACTTCGAGGTGAAGTCGGACCTGGGGTTCGAGCACGCGGTCATCGTGGGGCATCGCACGGTCCTACATCAGCCGACTCGGATCGGTGACCGCATCGGCCATCACCAGGAGCTCCGCTCGGTCGGTCCGCCACGACCCACGGCCCTTGGTCCGGGCCGGATGTGGGAGGTCGACCACGTGCTCACCGATGCAGACGGCGCGGTGCTGCAGGTCGAGACGTTCACGGCGTTGGGATATCGACCATCGGGTCCCGCTGCTCGACGGCGTCCCGCCGGGTCCGACCAGGAGCCGCGATCGGCGACGGCTGTCGGTCGACTGGGAACCCGTCGGATCGCGGGAGCCGCAACGGCAGCTCGGGTCTGGGCGCCGATGCACCACGATCCGGCTGCGGCGCGCCGGGCCGGTCTTCCCTGTGTGATCGCCTGCACGCAGCACGTGGTGGCGCTGGTCGAGTGGGCGCTGCTCGACGCTGCGACACCCGGAGCGACGATCCGGTCGCTCGACGTCCGCCTACGTCGACCGATCACCGCAACCGCGACGGCACCGCCATCCACGACCGTGTTGTACGGACCGGGCCGCGGCGCGGTCACCGTGTCGGTGGATCAGGACGACGTGACGGCGGCCGTCGC
>JAFDWA010000767.1 GCA_018268735.1 Actinomycetota bacterium
CTGGACCTTCTCCTCGAGCGAGAGCGCCATGTTGTCGCGCAGGTAGTCGAAGCCGAACTCGTTGTTGGTCCCGTAGGTGATGTCGCAGGCGTACTGCTCGCGCTTGAAGTCCGGGTCCTCGTAGCCGGGCAGCACCATCCCGATGGTGAGCCCGAGGAATCGGTGGACCTGGCCCATCCACTCGGCGTCGCGCCTGGCGAGGTAGTCGTTCACGGTGATGACGTGCACGCCCTTGCGGGTGAGGCCGTTCAGGTAGACCGGCAGGGTCGACACGAGCGTCTTCCCCTCACCGGTCTTCATCTCGGCGACCCAACCGAAGTGCAGCGCGGCACCGCCCATCAGCTGCACGTCGTAGTGGCGCTGGCCGATGACCCGGCTCGCTGCCTCGCGCACCACTGCGAAGGCCGGGATGAGCAGGTCGTCGACGTGGGTGCCACGGTCCAGCTGCTCACGGAACTCGACGGTGCGATGTTGCAGGTCCTCGTCGGAGAGGGCCTGGGTCTCGGCTTCGAGCGCGCCGATGTCGGGCACGAGATCCGCGAGGGCCCGCACCTTCTTGCCTTCGCCGGCACGCAGCAGTCGATCCATGAATCCCACGGCGGACCACTCTACCGGCGCCGATCCGGGACCCCGGTGCGCGCTGCGACGCCGCACCCCCTCACCTCGGCTGTCAGACCCGCTCCCTAGCGTGCTGATCGTGTTGGACCTGCTCATGCCCTCCCGGTGTGCCCTCTGCCGACGCCCGGGCTCCGGGTTGTGCAGTGGCTGTGCCAGGACCCTGCCACCAGCACCCGACGTCCTCACCCCGCCGGGCCTCGACGACTGCTGGGCACTGCTCTCCTACGACGGCGACACCCGACGGCTCGTGGCCGAGCTCAAGTACCGGAACCACCGCGACGCACTCGACGCGGTCGGTCGGGCCCTCGCCGTGTACGTCCGGTCAGCCCGGGTGCCGGTCACCGAG
The DNA here is from genome assembly GCA_018268735.1 of Actinomycetota bacterium. GTDB lineage: Bacteria > Actinomycetota > Acidimicrobiia > Acidimicrobiales > Microtrichaceae > Dermatobacter. The sequence goes on from JAFDWA010000767.1 coordinate 965, forward strand.
CTGACCTGGGCACCCACGAGCAGCTCGAGACGGCGGGCGCGCGGCTACGACCAGGCCGAGCTCATCGCCCGTGCGACCGGTGCCTGCGCAGACGTCCCGGTCGCAGCACGTCTGCGACGGTGCGCGGGGACGGCGCAGACCGGGGCAGGTCGCGCCCAGCGGCTGGCAGGTCCGTCCTTCGAGCCCTGTGGCACCCCCAGCGGCCACGTGGTCGTGATCGACGACGTGTGGACCACCGGTGCCACCCTCGCCGCAGCTGGGCGGGCCCTGCGCACGGACCGGGTGGAGCACGTCAGCGGGCTCGTGCTCGCGGTGCGACCGTGACATCCGGACGGAGCGTGCCGGGTCGTCATCTCCCCGACGGCTCAGTTCCCCGGCAGGGCGATCGCCGGGTCCTCCCCGCTCAACATGCGCTCGACGCGGTCGCGGACCATCGACTGCCACTCCGGGTGCGTCAGGATCCAGAACCGACGGGTGCGGATCGCGTCGAGCACCAACGCCGCGACCGCCGCCGGTTGCAGCCCTTCTGCCACGAACGAGTCGACGATCGCCTTCAACGACTCCGCCCCACCGACCACGCCGTCCTGGCCCGGCACCTGCGTCGGTTGCACCCGCGTCGGTTGCACCCCCGTCGGTAGCAGTAGTCAACACCTCGGGACGGTTCCGATCCGACTCCGCGATCCGGGTGCGCACCCACCCTGGGCACAGCACGCTGATCCCCACCTCCGGGTGCAGCATCTGCAGCTCCACGAACATCGACTCCGAGATCGTGACCACAGCGTGCTTCGACGCGTTGTACGGGCTCATGAACGCCGGCGAGGTCAGTCCGGCCATCGACGCCGTGTTCACGATGTGACCGCCGCCGCTCGCGACGATCCGCGGGGTGAAGGTCCGCAGACCGTGCACGACGCCCATGAGGTTCACACCGAGCACCCAGTCCCAGGTGGCAGCGTCGATCTCCCAGGTTGCGCCACCACCCGCGACGCCGGCGTTGTTGCACGCGACGTGCAACCCACCGAAGACGTCCATCGCCGCCTCGCCGATCCGCTCGACCTCGGCGGCCCGACTCACGTCGGCCGTCACGGCGAACACGTCAGCGCCCGCAGAACGGAGCTCGTGTGCCGCCGATTCCAGCGGCCCGGCCTCGACGTCGGCGAGCACCAGGCGCATGCCCTCCGCTGCGAGCGCGTCGGCCATGGCCCGACCGATGCCGCTCGCCGCTCCGGTGATCGCTGCGACCCTGACCTCGAACCGATCCATGCCGACCCCCTCGACGTCACCTGCGACGGCACGCGACACCTGCCGCTTCGGCAGCGTAGGTGAGCGGGTCAGGGCAGGTTGGGGGAAGAACCCATGCGAGAGGGGTCGCGGATCGGGGAGAATCGGGGTCGGGACCCGCTGCACGATGACCACGCTCACCGACTCACACACCCCCTCGCTCGATCCGGACGACACGGATCCGTCGACCCGATCGGACGCCGCGGAGCACTCCGGCGCACCCGTTCGACAGCTGCGGGCACCCAGCGCCTGGAACCTGCCGGGCCTCACCGGGCTGCGCGGGATCGCCGTCATGGCGGTGATCGCCTACCACCTCGGCTACCTCCCCGGCGGCTTCGTCGGCGTCGACCTGTTCTTCGTCCTGTCCGGGTTCCTCATCACGTCGCTGCTGCTGCGCGACACGCCGTCGGGGTCCTCCGGTCTGGCGGCGTGGTGGGCACGACGGGTGCGTCGCCTCACCCCCGCCGTCGCCGTGGTCGTGCTCTGCGTCCTCGTGCTCTTCGCAACGCGCTCAGGTATCGCGCTCGACGCGTTCGCCACGATGACCTGGTGGCAGAACTGGCACCTGATCGCCAAGGGGACCTCGTACTGGGCCAGCACGCCCTCACCGCTGCGCCACGCGTGGTCGCTGTCGATCGAGGAGCAGTTCTACCTGGTGTGGCCGTTGCTCCTGGTTGGACTGGTGGGCGTCAGCCGCCGGATCCGGCCGCGATCGAGCGACGGCCCGCAGCGGCCGGCCCTCGTGGTCGCCACCGTGGCGGCGATCGGATCGGTGCTGTCGTTCACCTGGGCAGCCTGGTTGGCGTCGGGTGGCGGGACCGACCTGTCACGCATCTACTTCGGGACCGACACCCGTGCCGGCGCCCTCCT
>JAFDWA010000076.1 GCA_018268735.1 Actinomycetota bacterium
GGTGGATGAGTCCTCGCCGGTGGGCGTGACCGAGCGCCCGTGCGGCGTCGAGACCGATCATCAGCGCCTGGCTGGGGCTGAGGGGCCGACCCCGGTCGAGGATCCGTCGCAGGCTTCCACCGCCGAGGTACTCGGTCACGATGAACGGCGCGACGCCCTCGTCGGTCTCGTCCTCACCCCAGTCGTAGACCGCGACGATGTTCGGGTGGCTCAACGCCGCAGCAGCACGTGCCTCTGCCCGGAACCGTCGCAGGAACACGTCGTCGGCGGCCAACGACGCGTGCAGGACCTTCACCGCGACACGCCGTCGGAGCTGCGTGTCCACGGCGAGGAACACGCGCGCCGAGACCCCGATCCCGATCGGTGCCACCAGGCGGTAGCGACCACCCAGCTCGCGCCCGATCTCCGAGCCCGTCCGGGGGCTGACCGAAGGAGTCGACACGGCGGGCCGATCGTACCGCCTGGCATGGCGGAGGCCGTGGAGCGCGACGGTGACCTGTGCCGCCCGGTCCCCGTTCCCACTGTTCAGCGGCACGCGGGTAGAACGTGCGAGCGATGACCGACGAGACCGATCCCATCGATCCGCCCGGGCGACGCCCTCGACGTGAGCTGCCGGACCGCTGGGCGTACACGATCATGGCGGTGCTGGTCGTCGCGGCGTTGGCCGGCATCGTCGTCGCGGTCATGTTGGCGAGCACCGGCGCCGACCGGACATCCGAGGTGCTGCCGGACTACGTCGATCGCCTGATCCCCACCTCGGGCAGCGAGATCCTCGCGCAGGCGACCGTCGGCATCGACGTGAAGGAGGGCTACGACGCCTACCTGATCGTCGACGGCAAGGAGATCCGCACCCAGGCCGACGGACTCGTCCGCCAGACCGGCACCGGGCTCGTGCAGTTCACCCCGGGCGACGGCCGGCCGGTCACCCGGCTCGACAGCGGACGCAACTGCATGACGGCGATGGTCTGGAAGTCGACCGAGGGAAGGACCACCGCGAAGCCCGTCAACTGGTGCTTCAAGGTCACCTGAGCAGCGAGTCGAGCTCGGCGAGCGCCGCGGGGACGTCGTCTCGACGCGGTCCGATCAGCACCGCCCGCATCCCGACAGCCAGCGCCCCCTCGACGTTGCCGGGAGCGTCGTCGATGAACACCGCCTCCGATGCCCTGAGGCCGAGTCGGTCGAGCGCCAGCTCGTAGACCCTCGGGTCGGGCTTGCGGAGTCCGACCGCGGAGGAGTCCACGACGTCGTCGAAGAGCTCGTCGAGTGGCAGCAGCGGCCGCCAGAACGGCTCGAACTCCTTCGCGTTGTTCGTGAGGAGGCCGGTCGACAGGCCAGCGTCGCGGTAGGAGCGGCAGCGCTGCACGACCTCGTCGCGGACACCTGAGCCGACCACGTCCGCGATGAGCGTGAACGGGTCGAGCTCCTCCCCGCCGTCAGCCACCGACAGCGCGATGATCTCGTCGCGTGCCACCTCGACGGTGATCTCGCCCCGCTCGAGGCGGTGCCACGGGTGGTCGGTGTCGCGGTCGTAGGAGCCGAACACCACGTCGAGGAGGCGCTGGTGGTCGATCCCCCGCCGCCGTGCCGCAGCGACCAGCGCGTCGAAGGGTGAGTCGATGAACACCCCACCGAAGTCGAAGATCACACCTCGGACGGTCACGGCGCCTCCTCCTGCGCTGCGGTCGCACCTGCCGCGTCGTCGGACCGGGACGTGTCGGGAAGGTCGCCGGTCTCCAGGAGCTGCCCGAACGACGCCGCGTCGATCGTTGGCACCCCCAGGGACTCCGCCTTGGTCACCTTCGAGGCACCCGGTTCGGCGCCGACGACGACCGCGTAGGTCTTCTTCGACACGCTGCCGGGGGAACGGCCACCCCTCGCCTTGATCGCCGACTCGGCCTCCTCCCTCGTGAAGCCGGGTACGGACCCGGTGACGACCACGGCACGACCGGTGAGGGTCTGTGCGAGCACCGAGCGCTCCGGCCCGGCGGTGTTCACGCCGGCAGCGACGAGTCGATCGACGAGCGCACGGTTGCGCGGATCCGAGAAGAACTCGTGGACCGAGGCGGCGATGACGGGTCCGACGCCGTCGACCGCTGCGATGTCGTCGACCGACGCGCCCATGAGCGCGTCGAGGCCGCCGAAGCCGGCGACGAGTGCTTCGGCACCGGCCGGACCCAGGTGCACGATGTTGAGGCCGAACAGCAGCCTCGCGAGGGGACGCTCCTTGGACGCCTCGATCGCGCGCCGCAGGTTGGCCACCGACGTCGCTCCGTAGCGGGGCAGCTCGCGGATGCGGTCGAAGTCCAGGTCGTAGACGTCGGCGACGTCGGCGAGCAGTCCGAGCTCGATGAACAGCTGCACCTGCTGCTCGCCGAGCCCGTCGATGTCCATGGCGCCGCGGGATCCGAAGTGCGTGATCCTCGCGAGGCGGCGCTGCGGGCAGTCGGGGTTGGTGCAACGGGTCTGCGCCTCTCCCTCGGCACGCACGAGCGGCGAACCGCAGGACGGACACGACGTCGGGAACTCCCACTCCGCGAGTCCGGCAGGGCGAAGCTCCAGCACCGGCCCGACCACCTCGGGGATCACGTCGCCGGCCTTGCGGACCACGACCGTGTCACCCGGTCGGACGTCCTTGGCCCTCACCTGGTCCTCGTTGTGCAGCGTCGCGAGGCCGACGGTGGAGCCGCCGACGAAGACCGGCTCCAGCACGGCGAACGGCGTGGCCTTGCCGGTGCGGCCGATCGACACCTGGATGTCGCGCAGCAGCGTGGTGCGCTCCTCCGGCGGCAGCTTGTACGCGATCGCCCATCGTGGCGCCTTGGTCGTGGCGCCCAGCGCCGCCTGCACGGCGAGGTCGTCGACCTTCACCACCACGCCGTCGATCTCGTAGGGCAGGTCGTGGCGGTGCTCGGTCCAGTGGCCGCAGAACTCGTAGACGTCCGCGAGCGAGTCGAGGAGCCGGGTCTCGGGGTTGACGGGGAACCCGAGGCCGCCGAGCCACTCGAGGGTTCTCGAGTGGGTGGGAGGGGCATCGGCACCGCGCACCTCGCCGAGCTGGTAGCACCAGAACGCGAGGCCGCGCGACGCCGTGACCGCCGGGTCCTTCTGGCGCAGCGACCCCGCCCCGGCGTTGCGTGGGTTCACCGGGACGGGACGACCCCTGCGGCCCGCCGCGTCAGCCGCCTCGTTGTCGGCGATCGTGCGCTCCTGGAGGCGTCGGAACGCCTCGATCGGCAGGTAGACCTCGCCGCGGACCTCCAGCACCTCCGGCGCATCGGGACCGAGCTGCTTCGGGATCACGTCGATCGTCGCGACGTTGGCGGTCACGTCCTCGCCGGTGCGACCGTCGCCGCGCGTCGCCGCCTGCACGAGCCGACCGGCTTCGTAGCGCAACGACATCGCGAGCCCGTCGATCTTCAGCTCGCAGACGTAGCGGACCGATCCGTCGAGCCCGAGGGTCCCCAGGCGGCGTGCGGTCCGCTCGCCCCACCCACGCAGCTCGTCGTGGTCCATCGCGTTGTCGAGGCTCATCATCCGCACGGCGTGGGTGACCGCAGCGAACTGGGTGGAGACCGGCGCGCCGACCTGGCGGGTCGGGCTGTCGGGGGTGACGAGGTCGGGGTGCAGCGCCTCGAGCTCCTGCAGCTCACGCAGGAGCAGGTCGTAGTCGGCGTCGGGGATGGTCGGCGCGTCGAGCTCGTAGTAGGAGCGGTTGTGGCGACGGATCTCGGCGCGCAGGGCGTCGATCCGACCCGCTGGATCCAGGGTTCCATCGACGTCGTGTGCCATCGGGAGCAACCTACCCGGACCCTCCGACACCGAGGCGACCGCGGACCGCGTCGGGCTCAGCGGTGGGAGTGCAAGCGCAGCACGCTCGACTGGCCCGCTCCGCTGCGCGCGTCCGACGCCAGCCACCGCTGCGTCGAGGCGCGGGCGCGGGCGACGAGCTCGCGGGTCTGGCCGAAGTCGACCGGCGACACCTCCAGCGGGCACAGCGGTGGCACGACGTGCAGGTCGACCTGCTGCTGGTACTCGTCGACGTCGGCGGCGAGACGTTGGTGGATCATGAGGGTGACCGCGTGGATCGCCACGTCGAGCGCGGCGCGGGGCGGCTGCGACAGCGCGCAGGCGTACCCGGTGGGCAGCACGTAGACCTCGGTGGCGCCGGCACCGACGGCGCAGGACACGGGCGTGTTGTTCAGCACGCCCCCGTCCACGAGCGTCCGGCCGCCGATCTCCACCGGCGGGAACACGCCCGGGATCGCAGCGCTCGCGGTCAGCACGTCGACCGTCGGTCCCGAGGTCATCACGACCTCGAGTCCCGTGGTGATGTCGGCGGCCACCACGTGCAGCGGCACCCGCGTCGCCTCGATCCGGTCCGTGCTCATGTTCGCCTCGATGAGGCGACGGAGCCCCGCCGCGGTGAGGAGGCTGTCACGTCGGCCGAGGAAGCCGAGCAGCCCCGTGAGCAGGCGTGTCGGGAACACGTCGGAGCGGCGGATGCCGTACCAGATGGATGCGAGCTGCTCGGCCCCCGCAACGTCCGGATGATCGGCGACCCACGCCGCGTTGATCGCCCCCACCGACGTCCCGACGACGAGGTCCGGCGCGATCCCGGCCTCCGCGAGCGCCAGCATCATGCCGACCTCCACGGCACCGAGGCTGCCGCCCCCCGAGAACACGAACGCGGTCGTCACCGTCGGCACCGCCCGGGGACCGCCCCTCCTGCCCTGAGCGGGTCCGGGATCACGCTCCGAGCGACAGCCGGGCCGCCACCGCCTGGTGGTGCACCCGCTCGGCGAGCGCGACCGTCAGGCCCATCACCAGCTCGGCCTGGGGGACGCCGAAGCCGGCGAGGCCGTCGGCGGGCGAGAACGAGGAGCGAAGCCGCAGGAGCATCGGGTCGACGCCGTCGGCTACGAGCGCCGTCCACAGCCCGACGAGCCGACGCCAGTGGGGACCGTCGGAGGATCCCATCGGGCGGTCCACCGGGATCGCACCCCAGCAGATGCGCCCGCCACGCTCCAGCAGGTCGCCGAACAGCGCCGAGAACCCGCTGACGGAGCGGTCGACGGGGACGCAGAGCATCGACGCCCCGGATCCGACCACGGTGGGCCAGTCGCACGGGCCGGGCACGTGCACGCCGATGACCAGCGAGCCGGGGGTGGCGGAGCGATCCAGCGCGTCCACCACCGGGTCCAGCAGCGCCCGGACCTCTGCGGGCAGCAACGGGAAGGTCGGGTGCATCGATCCGACCAGCGCGGGTTCGCTCAGCACGACGGCGACCACACGCTCGCCGGATGTGGACGACCGGCGCAGGGCCTGCAGCACCGCGACGGATCGAGCCGTGACGATCGCGACGGCGAGGTCGGCCGCGACCCCTGCCTGCAGGCCTCCCCGGCGCAGCACCACCGAGAGCGTGACCGGACCGAGGACCGGGACACGCACCGGCACCGGCGCAGAGGAGCCCCCGTCCAGCTCCGCGAGCCGCGACGCCGTCAGGTGCACCGCTTCGAACGCGGGCGCCTCGATCGACCCGCAGATCCCGGCCGCATCGACGGGGCCCGGCGGTGACCCCGACACCTCGATCGTGTCGCCGTCGAGGTGCACACCGGACAGCCCGTGCAGCGCCTGCGCGAGCAGCGAGGCGTCCGGCGCCGTGGTGACCGGCACCGTCGGGAAGCGACCGTGGAGGCGCACGGACATCGACACCGCGTCGTCCGCCGACGAGAACGGCAGCGGACCGACCGACGTTGCCAGCCCGAAGGCGAGGTCGGCGCGTCCCTCCATGGACCGTTGCTAGCGGTGGCCTGCCGAAGCGCGCAAGTCTGTACGGCCGTGCACGTCTCCCCCGCGACATGGATCACCCGCGCCCTGTGGCTCGCCATCCCCTTCACCCTCGGCGGTCTGATCGGCGACGCCCTCTCCGGACACCCGGGCGCCACCGCGTCCACGATGGCCGCATGGGGGCTGTGGGCGCTCGGGCTCTTCGCCTCGGTGGTGCTCCTGCCGACCTCGCTCACCTTGCTGCGGACCATCGCCCCCCTGCCGCTGCTCGGCGGGGTGCTGGCGGCGCTCCGCGTGGATCCCACGACGCTGGGCTGGGTCGGGCTGGCCGTCGCCGGAGTCGCAGCGGTCGCGGCGATGGCGGCAGAGGTCGGTGCCGACTTCGTCGACGGCTCCTCCTACGGCGACGAGCAGCGGGTCGCGCTGCGGGCACCCGCAGTGCTGCTGCTCGGCCCGATCGAGGCGGTCTGGGTGCTCACCGCCGTGCCGCTGCCGGTGGCCGTCCTGCTCGCGTGCTCGGGTCGGTGGGTCGCGGCCGGTGCCGTCGCTGTCGTCGGAGCAGCACTTGCCGTCGTGGGCTTCAGGATCCTGCACCGGCTCGCCGTGCGCTGGCTCGTGCTGGTGCCCGCCGGAGTGACGATCGTCGACCGGATGGCGCTCGCGGAGCCGATCCTGCTGCGACGCTCCGACATCGTGCGCCTGGGCCCCGCTCCGGCGGACACCGCTGCAGTGGACCTCACCGTCGGGGCGACCGGTCTGATCGTCCAGGCCGACCTGTCGACACCGGTCGAGCTCGTGCGCGCCACCCGGCGCGGGGCGACCGGCGTGCCGATCGAGGTGACCTCGCTGCTGGTGGCACCGTCGCGACCGGGGCGCCTCCTGGCGATCGCCGAGGAGCGTCGGATCGTCGTCGGGCGCTCCTGAGCTCAGCCACGGACCGGCGACGGCGCTGCGGTCCCGCCGGCGAGGACGACCTCGTCGCCCCGCTCGGGACGATCCCCGGGGCCGTAGAGCACGACCGACTGGCCGGCAGCGATGCGACGCTGCGGTTCGGCCCACCGGAGCTCGAACCCGTCCCGCTCGGCCCGCTCCAGCGTCGCGAGGTTCGCCCGGCCGTGGGCGGAGCACTGCACGTGGACCTGGGTGCCGGCGTCCAGCGGGCGGCCCGCCGCCCATCGGGCATTCGTCACCCGCATCCCCCGGACGCGCAGCCGCTCCGGCGGGCCGACGGTGACGACCCGCCGCTCGACGTCCACGTCG
>JAFDWA010000077.1 GCA_018268735.1 Actinomycetota bacterium
CACCCGGTCGTGCGCCTGGTGCGGACGCGCATCGGTCCGCTGCGCGATCAGCGGCTCAAGCCCGGGGAGTGGCGGCCCCTGGCCCAGCAGGAGCTCCGGGAGCTCGAGCGAGCTGCCGGCCCGGCGCCACGGCCCTCCGTCGCGGGACCGACGCGAGCGAAGCGGCCCTGAGGGGGGAGTCCCGGGCCCGCTGGAGGGTCCGGGTAACCTCCGAGGGTGCCCGAACGCTCCGTATTGGCCCTGCGCGGCGCGACGACGCTTGACATCGACGAGGAAGCGCACCTGCTCGACCGCGTCCGCGAGCTCCTGACCCGGATGCTCGAGGCGAACTCGATCGAGCCCCTCGACGTCATCTCGGTGCTGTTCACCGCGACACCCGACATCCACAGTGCGTTCCCAGCGAAGGCAGCTCGCCAGCTCGGCATGGGCGACGTTCCGCTCATCTGCGCGCAGGAGCTCGACATCGCGGGCGCCAAGCCCCTGTGCGTCCGGGTCATGTTGCACTTCAACTCGACCCTGGACCGCTCCGCGCTGCACCACGTGTACCTCGGCGACGCACGGGACCTGCGTGACGACCTCCCGACATGAGCCTGTCGCCATGAGGAGACGGCCGTGGATCGGACCGAGGTGAGCGCCCGTCGGGCGGGCCTCGTCGGCACGGGACTGATCGGCGCGTCGATCGGCAAGGCCCTGCGCGAGCGCGGTTGGTTCGTCACCGGGAGGGACCTCGACGCCGGCCGTGTCGCAGCAGCGCTCGACGTCGGCGCGATCGATGCGGTCGGCACCGATCCCGGGGCCGAGCTGACCTTCGTCGCTGTGCCCGTGGGAGCCGTCGCCGACGCCGCACGTGCCGCGCTCGACGCCGGGGGTGTCGTCACCGACGTCGGCAGCGTCAAGGCGCCGGTCGCGGACGCGCTGCCCCACCCTCGGTTCGTCGGCGGTCACCCGATGGCAGGCTCGGAGGCGCACGGGGTGGCGGGTTCCACACCGGAGATGTTCCACGGCGCCACGTGGGTCCTCACCCCGACCGCAACCACAGATCCGGACGCGCAGGCACTTGTCCACGGCGTCGTCCGGTCGCTGGGCGCGGACGTGGTGACCCTGAGCCCGGAGGACCACGATCGGCTCGTCGCGACCGTGTCGCACGTGCCGCACCTGACCGCCGTGACCCTCATGGGCCTCGCTGCCCGGCGTGCCGAGCAGGAGGCGGCCCTCCTGCGGCTGGCAGCTGGTGGGTTCCGGGACATGACCCGGATCGCCGGAGGCGACGCCGAGATCTGGTTGGACATCTGCGCCGACAACCGGGATGCGATCCTCGACGTGCTCGACGACCTGATCGGCCGTCTGGGTGACATGCGCGGCGTGGTCGACCGCGGCGACGTCGACGAGCTGCGTGCTCGCCTGCTCGCGGCTCAGGTGGCGCGACGGAACCTGCCGACGGGGGCGCCGCCGGCGGAGGAGCTCGCCGAGGTCCGCGTCGCCATCCCGGACCAGCCCGGTGAGCTCGCGGCGGTCACGACGCTCGCGACCGAGCTCGGTGTCAACGTCTACGACGTCGAGGTCGTCCACGCAGCAGGGGAGCGTCGCGGTCTGCTGTCCCTCGTGGTCGCCTCCGACCAGGCGGATTCGCTCGTCGACGCGTTGCGGAGTCGGGGTCGTGCGGCATCCACCGCCGAGCTGGCGTGAACGGCGGCACTCGATGAGCGGACGGTTGACGGTGAGGCGTGCGCACGGCCCGCTCGACGCCGTGATCCGCCCGCCCGGATCCAAGAGCGTGACGAACCGAGCGCTCGTCTGCGCTGCGCTCGCACGGGGCACCTCGTCGATCCATGGCATCCTGCGTGCCGACGACACCGAGGCGATGATCGGTTGCCTGCGGTCGCTCGGGATCGCCATCGTCGACGGTGCAGCGGTAGCAGGCTCCGGCCCTCACCGGCACGCCGAGAGCACCGCAGGCCACATCGCCTCCGTCGCCCCGGCGGTCGATGCCGCCCTGCAGGTCGTCGGCTCCGCCGGACGGCCACCGCTCGACGGAGCGATCCTCGATGCACGGCTGTCGGGAACCACATCGCGCTTCGTCGCCCCGGTCGCGGCGCTCGCCCGGGGAACCGTCGTGCTCGACGGCGCCGAGCCGCTGCGTCGCCGTCCCATGGGTGCCCTGCTCGACGCGCTCGTGGCGCTCGGCGTCGGGATCGAGCCCCTCGGGGAGCCGGGCCACCTCCCGGTGCGGATCACGGCGTCACAGCGAGCGGTGCTCGGCGGCACGGTCCAGGTCACCGGCGACGTCAGCAGCCAGTTCCTGTCGGGTCTCCTGCTGGCCGGTCCCTGCCTCGACGACGGTCTCACCGTCGAGCTCACCACCGAGCTGGTGTCGGTGCCGTACGTGGCGCTGACGATCGCTGTGATGGATCGCTTCGGCGCCTCCGTCGGCCACGACGACCGATGGCGGACCCTGCGCGTGGCAGCGTCGGGCTACCGATCGATCGAGCGCTTCGAGGTGGAGCCCGACGCAACCGCCGCGTCGTACTGGGCGGCTGCAGCGGTCATCGTCGGCGGTTCGGTGCGCATCGAGGGCCTCGGTCGTTCCAGCGTCCAGGGCGACGTCGCGTTCCTCGACGTCCTTGCTCGGATGGGTGCCGAGGTCGAGTGGTCCGAGGACCACGTCGTCGTCCGCTCCACCGGCACCCTGCGGGGGATCACCGTCGACATGGCAGACATCTCCGACACCGCCCAGACGTTGGCCGCGGTCGCGGTGTTCGCCGAGGGTCCGACGACGGTGACCGGCATCGGGTTCATCCGCGGCAAGGAGACGGACCGGATCGCGGCGGTCGTCACCGAGCTTCGACGGCTCGGCATCGACGCCGGAGAGGATCCAGACGGGTTCACCGTCCATCCTGGGGTCGTGTCACCGGGTGACGTGCACACCTACGACGACCACCGGATGGCGATGAGCTTCGCTCTCATCGGCCTGCGCTGCGAGGGCATCGGAATCCTCGATCCGGACTGCGTCGACAAGACGTATCCGGACTTCTGGGTCGACATGACGCGCGTGGTCGCCTCTGCTCCTCTCTAGGATCACAGCCCGTGGAACCGAGCGACGTCCCTGTCATCGCCATCGACGGCCCAGCAGGGTCGGGCAAGTCCACCGTCGCCCGCCGGCTCGCCGTGCGCCTCGGCCTCGACTACCTCGACACCGGTGCGATGTACCGGGCCGTCGCCTTCGCCGCGATCCGCCAGGGCCTCGATCCGGTCGACGCCGATCCGGTCGCGGCGATGGCACGTCAGGTGGAGCTGTCGGTCTCCGACGGCGTGGTCGTCGTCGACGGCACCGATGCCTCGGTCGAGATCCGCGGACCGGAGGTGTCCCGTGCAGTCAGCGTCGTCGCCGCCAACGCTGGGGTGCGCGAGGAGCTGCGGACGCGTCAACGGGTGTGGGCCGTCGAGCACCGTGGCGGCGTCATCGAGGGCCGTGACATCGGCACGGTCGTGTTCCCCGACGCACTCCTCAAGGTGTACCTGACCGCTGATCCCGAGGTCCGTGCCGCTCGACGAGCGAAGGAGATGACCGACCTCGCCTATGACACGGTCGCAGCAGACATCGCGCGTCGGGATGCTGCCGATCAGGGTCGCTCCGAGAGCCCGCTGGTCGAGGCCGACGACGCGGTCACCGTCGACACGACCGGTCTCGGCATCGAGGAGGTCGTCGAGCTCGTTGCGCAGATGGTGGAGCGACGCCAGGAGTCGATGTCGTGAGTCGGGCGCTGGTCCACCACCGACCGCTGCGACCGATCTCGACCGGCGGTCGATGGTCCTACCGGACGATCCGCAGGATCGGCATCCTGGTGGTTCGGCCGCTGTGGGGACTGAGGGTGGAGGGCCTGGAGCGGCTGCCGGTGGGCGTCGCCTACGTGGTCGCACCGGTGCACCGTTCGTACGTGGACTTCGCAGTGATGGTCGCGGTGATCCCGCGCGTGATGCGCTTCATGGCGAAGGACACCGTCTGGAGATGGCGGTGGCTCGGCCGCTTCATCGAGTTCAACGGGTCCTTCCCGGTCGACCGTGAGCACGCTGACCGGGACGCCCTCCGTCGTTGCGAGCAGGCGGTGCAGGGCGGCGATCCAGTGGTGATGTTCCCCGAAGGGCGTCGCAAGGAGGGACCTGCGGTCGACGAGCTCTTCGACGGCCCGTCCTTCGTCGCGTGCCGCAACCGGGTGCCGATCGTCCCGGTGGGCATCGGGGGCTCGGAACGAGCGATGCCACGTGGGGCGAAGATGATCCACAGGGCCAGGATCAAGGTGGTGATCGGAGAGCCGATCTACCCCGACGTGGCCGCGACCGGTCGGGTGCCACGGCGCGCGATCACAGAGAACACCGAGCTGCTCCGCTCCGAGCTCCAGTCGCTGTACGACACGGTTCGCTGACCCGCAGACCCGGGGTCCTCATGTCGGCAAGGTCGTCGACACGACGATGCCGAGGTACATCGCAGCGGCGGCGAACAGCGTCGCGGTCGCCATCGCCGCGGCAGCCGCCGCCCGGTTGCGCCTGGTCACGGTGTGCACCGCGGCGGCCACGCCGGTCACGACGACTGCGAGCACGTGCAGCTCGATCCATGGGTGCGGCAGGTCCTGCATCGGGAGCGCCATGACGTTCCACAGCCCCGTGAGCACCGCCACGCCGAACGCCGGCCAGGCGATCCGGTCGAACGCAGCCGCGAGCGTGGATGCGGCATCGGTCCCGATCCGTCGCGACGACGGGATGATCCCGGCCATGACGATCATGCCGCCGACCCACACCGACGCGGCGAGCACGTGCAGGAACAGCCGGAGCGAGGTCACGACGTCAGCTTGGCAGACCGGCGACAGGGCTCAGGCGAGGTCGGCGAGCACCGAGCTCGCTGCCAGCGACCGGTCTTCCGACGGCGGTCGGGCAGCGGGATCCGCACCGAGGCCGAACGCGCCCACGGCATCGATCGCCACGAGGAGGTCACGGAGGTTCCGTGGCGGCGGGAAGTACTCGTCCTCGTCGGTGAGCTGGACCTCCTCGACGCCGCGGCGGGGCGCGAGCGCAGCGATCACCTGCTCGACGAGCTCCTCCGGCGCAGATGCACCAGCGGTCACCCCCACCGTGCCGTGGAGCGCGACGGTGCCGTCGGCTCGGCGAGGGAGCTCGTCGGCCCCGTTGATCCGCAGCACGGTCGCACACCCGGCACCTCGGGCGAGGCGCTCGAGCGCGAGGGTGTTCGACGAGTTCGCCGATCCGATGACGACGACCGCGTCGCAGCGCGACGCGATCTCCATGAGCGCCGATTGGCGGTTCGTCGTCGCGAAGCAGAGGTCGCTGCGGCCAGGGGTCCACACGTCGGGGAACCGCTCCTTGGTCGCATCGGCGACATCGGCCCAGTCCCGATGCGACAACGTGGTCTGGGCGAGGAGCGCGACCGGGGTGTCGAAGACGGGGAGCGCGTCGACCTCGTCGATGGATTCGACTCGGTGGATGGATTCGGGCGCCACCGCCATCGTGCCGACCGCCTCCTCGTGGCCCTCGTGGCCGATGTAGACGATCGAGTAGCCCTTGTTCGCGCGGACCTTGACCTCGTGGTGGACCTTCGTGACGAGCGGGCACACCGCGTCGACCACGAAGCCGCCGTTGCCGCGGGCCTCCTCGACGACCTCTGGTGCGGAGCCGTGAGCGGACAGCATCAGCGGTCGGCCGGGGGGCACCTCGGAGACGTCGTCGACGAACACGACGCCCTGTTCACGGAACCGCTCCACGACCTGCCGGTTGTGGACGATCTCGTGGTAGCAGTAGACGGGTCCGTCGAAGGCCCGCACCATCCACGCGAGCGCCTTGATCGCCATCTCCACGCCTGCACAGAAACCGCGGGGAGCGGCGAGCAGGACGAGCTCGACGGCGTCGGGGGTCGGTTCGTCCACGCCATGAGACTACGGCGCCCGCTCAGCCGATCGTGGCCGCCGACGGCCCGACGGTACGATGATCGGCCGTGTCCCTCGCCACCATCGTCGCTGTCGCGCCCGGATCCCCGGCCGAGGACGCAGGGGTCATCCCTGGCGACGAGCTCGTCTCGATCGGCGGACGGCCGTTGCGCGACGTCATCGAGTTCCGCGTCCTGTCCGACGACGCCGACGTCGAGCTCGAGCTGCGCCGTGGTGGGATCGAGCTCAGCGTCGAGATCGCCAAGGAGCACGGAGTGCCGCTCGGCATCGAGGTCGATTCACCGGTGTTCGACGAGGTGCGCACCTGTGACAACCACTGCGAGTTCTGCTTCATCTACCAGCTGCCGCCCGGCATGCGCCGCAGCCTCTACCTGAAGGACGACGACTATCGGCTGTCGTTCCTCTACGGGAACTTCACGACCCTGACCCGCTTCACCGAAGCGGATCTCGAGCGCGTCCTCGTCGAAGGCCTGTCACCGCTCTACGTCAGCATCCACGCGACAGACCCGGACGTGCGCGTCGAGATGCTGCGCAACCGTCGGGGCGCCACCAGCCTCCGGTGGCTGCGGGCGCTGCTCGACCACGGCGTCGAGGTCCACGGACAGATCGTCGTGTGCCCGGGCCTCAACGACGGCGACGTCCTCGACTCGACCATGTGCGGGATCCTCGACGAGTACCCAGAGCTCGCGGACGTGGCCGTCGTCCCGCTCGGCGTCAGCCGGTTCAACCGGGAGCCGAGGATGCGCCTGCACACCCGTGCAGAAGCCGAACGGGTCGTCGACGTCGTCGACGGCTGGCAGGAGACGTTCCTCGCCACGCTGGGTCGCCGGATGGTGTACGCCGCCGACGAGTACTACCTCCTCGCGCACCGACCGTTCCCGGACCCGGAGACCTACGGCGACTTCTCGATGCACGAGGACGGCATCGGCATGGCGCGAGCGTTCGAAGCCGAGCTGCAGGGTTCCTCGGATGCGGGCATCGGCATCCAGTCCGGATTCTTCCACTGGGTCGACGGCGCGCCCGCCGCCGGCTACCGCGCTCCCCGGACG
>JAFDWA010000078.1 GCA_018268735.1 Actinomycetota bacterium
CGCAAGGACCCGCTGAAGGTGCAGGCCTTCGTGCGCAACGCTCGCGCCGCGGCTCCGGTGCCGTACCACGCGGATGGCCACGGCCCGTTCGACTGGGCCGACGCCGGGCTCTGAGCGACTGCGCCGGCTCCGACGACGCGGAACCCGTTTCGGCGCCCCGGCGGCGGCCCACTACCGTGCCGCCCGTGACGGAAGCCGTTCCAGCCTTCGGCGACGGCCTGATGGGCGAACCGGACCGAACGGGGCGGTTCGGGCCCTACGGCGGACGCTTCGTGCCGGAGTCGCTCATGCCGGCTCTGCAGGAGCTGGAGGCCGCGTTCCGTGACGCGTGGGCCGACGCGTCGTTCCATGCCGAGCTCGACGAGTTGCTGCACTCCTATGCCGGGCGACCGAGTCCGCTCACCGAGTGCCACCGCCTGTCCGAGCACCTGGGGTGCAGGGTCCTGCTCAAGCGCGAGGACCTCAACCACACCGGGTCGCACAAGATCAACAACGTGCTCGGCCAGGCGCTGCTCGCACGTCGGATGGGCAAGACGCGGCTGCTCGCCGAGACCGGTGCCGGTCAGCACGGCGTGGCCACCGCGACCGCTGCAGCGCTGTTCGGCATGGACTGCCTCGTGTACATGGGCGAGGTCGACATGGCCCGTCAGGAGCTCAACGTGTTCCGCATGCGGCTGCTCGGGGCCGAGGTCGCACCGGCCAGCTCGGGGAGCCGGACCTTGAAGGATGCGGTGAACGAGGCGATGCGCGACTGGGTGGCCACCGTCGAGACGTCGCACTACTGCCTGGGGTCCGTGATGGGCCCGCACCCGTATCCGTGGATGGTGCGTGAGCTGCACCGGGTGATCGGCGACGAGGCTCGAGCGCAGTGCGATCAGCTGCTCGGTGGGCCGCCCGACGTCGTCGTGGCGTGCGTGGGCGGCGGGTCGAACGCCGCAGGGATCTTCTCGGGGTTCGCCGACGTGCCCGGTGTCGAGCTCGTCGGAGTGGAACCGGTCGGTGGGGCGGCGATCGGCGGTGGCACGCCGGGCATCGTGCACGGGATGCACAGCTACCTGAAGCAGGACGAGTTCGGTCAGGTCGTGGAGGCGCAGTCGATCTCGGCGGGGCTCGACTACCCGGGGGTCGGCCCCGAGCACTCCCACCTCGCGGACATGGGCCGCGCCCGCTACGAGCCGGTCGCCGACGAGGAGGTCGTCGAGGCGTTCGTGCTGCTCAGCCGCACCGAGGGCATCATCCCTGCGCTCGAGTCCGCTCACGCGCTCGCCTGGGTGATGCGCGCCCGAGCGGAGCTGGCGGGACGCTCGGTGCTGGTCAACCTGTCGGGTCGTGGCGACAAGGACGTCGCCCAGATGATGGACGTCCTGGCGGACCGGCTGTGAGCGACGTGGTGGTGCGACCCGACGGCGAACCGGCGCTGCCGCTCGAGACAGCGCGACCGCTCGAGACAGCGCTGCGCTCGCAGCGAGCGAGGGGTGGCAAGTGCCTCGTCCCGTACCTGACCGGCGGCTTGTTCACCGGAGCTGACGGCGACTGGACCGACGTGCTGGGTTCGGTCGCCGCAGCCGGAGCCGACGCAGTCGAGGTCGGCATCCCCTTCTCCGATCCGGTCATGGACGGCCCGGTCATCCAGGAGGCCTCGGAGCTGGCGCTCGCCGACGGGGCCAACCCGCCCGGCGTGCTCGACGCGCTGGCTTCCTGCGATGCCGGGGTGCCGCTCGCGGTCATGACGTACGTGAACCTCGTGCACCGCTTCGGCTACGAGCGCTTCGCCGCTGAGCTCCGTCGAAGCGGCGTGGCGGCGGCGATCCTGCCCGATGTCCCGCTCGAGGAGTCCGGTCCGTGGTGCGACGCGGCCGACGCCGCGGGGGTGGAGACGGTGATGCTCGCCGCTCCGACGGCATCGGAGGAGCGACTGGGACGCATCGTCGTGCGCTCCCGGGGGTTCGTCTACGCCGTCGGCCTGATGGGTGTGACCGGCGAGCGGGACGCGCTCGCGTCGTCGGCGAAGGTGATCGCCGGTCGCCTCAAGGCGCTCACCGACCTTCCGGTGCTCGTCGGCGTCGGCATCTCCACCCCTGAGCAGGCCGTCGAGGTGTGCGAGGTCGCCGACGGCGTCGTGGTGGGCTCGGCCTTGGTCCGACGCGTGCTCGAGACCCGCTCGCAGGATGCTGCAGCGGAGCTCGTCGCCTCCTTCAGGGCGGCGATCGACCGGGGTTGAGCGCCCGGATCGCCGTTCGCAGCGTGGTCGTCAATTCGCGCGGAGCGCGCGAATCCTTGGAATTGCAAGGGAAACGCTCGCCAAGGGCCGCCGATCGTGGTAGTTACACAGTTGAAATTTGCTGACGTCGTCGACCGTTCCTCCGGGGGGTCGACCAGGAGGAACCCATGAACAAGACCGAGCTGGTGGAGACGATCGCCCAGCGCACCGACATCGCGAAGAAGGACGTGCAGGCTGTCCTCGACACGTTCGAGGACATCGCCGGCGAGATCGTCGCCAAGGGCAAGGATGCACTGACCATTCCGGGCTTCTTGAAGTTCGAGCAGACCCACCGGGCCGCACGGACCGGCCGCAACCCCCAGACGGGCGAGGCCATCAAGGTCCCGGCGTCCAACGCAGCGAAGGTCTCGGCCGGCGCCAAGCTGAAGAACCGGGCCAAGACCGGCAAGTGATGCTGCGGGCGCTGCCCGCAACCGGTGTGCGCGACGCCGTCCTTCGGGACGGCGTCGCCGCGTCCTGGGCGTAGAGTCCCCAGACATGGCTCGACTCGAAGTTGGAGACAAGGCGCCGGCGGTGTCGCTCGAGGACCAGCACGGCGACATCGTGAAGCTGTCGTCGTACAAGGGGCGGCGGGTGCTCGTGTTCTTCTATCCGAAGGCGAACACCCCCGGCTGCACGACGCAGGCGTGCGGGCTGCGCGACGTGGTGGACCAGGTCGGCGACACCGCGATCATCGGCATCAGCCCCGACGCCCCCGACAAGCAGCTGAGCTTCGACACCAAGCACTCGCTCGGCTACCCGCTGCTCGCCGACGTCGACCACGCGGTTGCGGAGGCCTACGGCGTGTGGGGCGAGAAGAAGCTGTACGGAAGGGCCTTCATGGGCATCATCCGCTCGGCGTTCCTGATCGACCCGAAGGGGAAGGTCGAACAGGCCTGGTACAAGATCAGCCCGAAGGACACCCCGGTCAAGCTCCTCAAGGCCATCGCCGCCGACTGACAGCGAGGCCGTCCGACCACCGGCCGGCCGGCTGGCTGATCGACCGGCTGGGGTTGTTGTAGCGGTCGGGTCGTGTGGGCGACCGTGGGCTACAAGTTCGGTGGCGGCTGGGTCAGCCGCGTTCTGCGTCGAGCTCGCGGAGACGCTGCTCGAAGTCCTTGTCGGCCGAGCTCAGTGCGATCTTCCGACCTGCCACGACCGCGCCGATGGCGATCGCGATCAGCACCATCCATCGCAACCAGTGTGAGCCGCCGCTGGTCTCGTCGCTGCCGCCGGAATCCGTCGAGTTGCTCATGGCGAACACGCTACGGCATCCCGCTAGAGTGCCGACGCCTGCCCGGGTGGCGGAATGGCAGACGCGGCGGACTCAAAATCCGCTGTCCGAAAGGGCGTGTGGGTTCGAGTCCCACCCCGGGCACCCACTGCGAGGCGACGGACCGCTGCGGCAGCAGGGGACCCGACGGCGGAGCCGTCCCGGTCCCACCGGATCGCCGCCCTCGACCACATCGCCGATGGTGACGGGGGGCGCCCGGATGGATCCACGCTCGATGGTCCCAGGTGCTGAGAGGCCCAGGATCGTGCCGATCGGCTGGTGATGCGCACCGGAGCCGCTGCTGCTCGCCGTCGGATGGCGCGCCGGGACATCGCCGGTCGCGGCATCCGTGACGAGGCTGTGCTGCGCGCGATGCGCACGGTGCCGCGTGAGCGGTTCGTACCCGACGAGATGGTCGAGTTGGCCTACGAGGACCACCCGTTGCCGATCGCCGAGGGCCAGACGATCTCCCAGCCGTACATCGTCGCGCTCATGGCCTCCGCCGCCGAGCTCGGACCCGGCGACCGGGTGCTCGAGGTCGGGACCGGTTCGGGGTACGGCGCGGCGATCCTCGGCTGCGTGGCAGGGGAGGTGTGGACGATCGAGCGCCACGAGCAGCTTGCACTGGGTGCCCGCAACGTCCTCGGGGACCTCGGCTTGGACCGGGTGCACGTCGTCGTGGGCGACGGGACGCTCGGGCACGCAGAGGCGGCACCGTTCGACGCGATCGTCGTGACCGCTGGCGCGCCGACGGTGCCTGCCGCGCTCCTCGGACAGCTCGCCGACGGTGGGCGACTGGTGATCCCCGTCGGTCAGG
The DNA here is from genome assembly GCA_018268735.1 of Actinomycetota bacterium. Lineage (GTDB taxonomy): Bacteria > Actinomycetota > Acidimicrobiia > Acidimicrobiales > Microtrichaceae > Dermatobacter. The sequence continues at coordinate 4,351 of JAFDWA010000078.1, forward strand.
CACCCTGGGGTCAGGAGCTGCTGAGGATCCGACGACGTGGTGACCGCCTGGTGGAGGATCGTCTCGGCGGTGTGCGCTTCGTCCCGCTGATCGGAGCCCAGGGCTCCGACGTCGACGACGAGTCCTGAGCCCGACCGCGCTCGGCTGGGCTACGTTCCGGAACGACATCGCGACCGACCGACGAGGAGCGTGGACATGGCTGACGAATGGGGACCCCTTGCAGCGCTGGCAGGCGAGTGGGAGGGCCAGGGTGGCCTCGACACGGCGTTCTCGCACTCGAGGGGCGAGGTCCTCGACACGCCCTACCTCGAGAAGGCGTCGTTCAAGCCGTTCGGACCCGTCGACAACGGCCGGCAGTCGTTGTACGGCCTCGACTACCGCACCGCGATGTGGCGTGACGACGAGGAGCTCCCGTTCCACACCGAGGTCGGCTACTGGCTCTGGGACGCTGCGACAGGGGAGGTCATGAGGGCGTTCGTCGTCCCACGCGGCATCACCGTGCTCGCCGGCGGGACCGCCGCTGCGGATGCATCCCAGTTCACGTTGTCGGCGACGCCGGGGCATGCCACGTACTCGATCGGGGAGAACCGCTACCTCGCTGATCACGCATCCACGACGTCCTACGAGGTGCGCATCACGATCGACGGCGCGGACGCCTGGTCCTACCACGAGACCACCATGCTGCGGATGGACGAGCTCGCCGAACCGCTCGCCCACACCGACCACAACACGTTGCACCGCGTCGGCTGAACCCGCCCGGCCGGCCCGCCGGGGCGACGGCGCGGCCGGTGAGGGAGAGGAGATCATCGGTGCGGTGCGTTACCCTCCGGCAGGGCTGTGCCGGCACCGGGTCCGTGCACGTGGTCGCCGTGCTGCGTCGACCGAGCGCGGGAGCACCGACGGAAGGGGTCAGACGTGGATGGGGGAACGGGCCCGCGGACCGGGATGATCGCAGGTGCCGTGGTCGCCGTGGTGGTGGTCATCGCAGCGCTGGTGGTCATCCTCGACAAGGGATCGAGCCCACCTGAGCAACGGAGCGGCCCCGCGTCGGTGCTGAGCTCCGAGGACGAACGCCCGTCGTCGACCGCTGTGCCCACGACGACCCGGGTGCCCACGACGACCCCGGTCCCCACGACGACCGCGGAGTCCACGACGACCCCGGTGCCCACGGCGACTGCGGTGCCCACGACGACCCCGACGGTCCCTCTCGCGCCGATCGCTCCGGCGCCGTCGGGGGTCTCCTCCGTCCCGGTCGACGCGATCAGGGCGATCGCCGCGTACAACGCGCTGCGCGCTGCCGCTGCTCCGGCGCCGACGGTCGCTCCGAGTGCGCCGACGACGCAGGTGGCCTCACCGGCGGCGACGCCCGGCGAGGCGCAGTTCCTGGCCCAGATCGGGGCATCCCTCGCTCCTGTCGAGGTCCAGCAGCACGCCCTGACGCTCGCCCGCTCGACGTGCCAGGCGCTGTCGGACCTCGACGGGCGGGCCAAGGGGGTTCCGGGGGGCCAGGATGCCGCCGCCGGAGCGATCCGCTCGATCGTCGACCAGCTGGCGACCTCGGCCGCCGAGCAGCTGGGCGGCGACGTCGTCGCCGCACGCCGGCTGATCTCGGCGGCGGTCACCGCAGCGACCCGGTCGATGTGCCCCCAGTTCCTGCCGCTCGTGTCGACTGCGTTGCCCGAATCGGCGACCTGAGCGAGGTCGCGCCGGGACCGGGGGTCAGCTCGTGGTCTGATCGGTCGGGAAGGTGAAGCTGGCGTTGAAGGACCCGTAGTCCTTGGACGTGATCCCGTTGGCGGTCGAACCCTTGTAGGAGTCCTGCCCGGCAGCCATCTCCACGATGACCTTCCCGCCATCGGCAAGGGTGATCAGTCCCGCCTGGACCGCAGCGGTGCAGACCGAGGAGTCGGCCGTGTACGGGCCGCTGCCCCACACCGATCCGGCCGTCCCGCCCGGCGCGCAGGCGACCGCCACCTTGGAGCCGGGCTGGTCGTTCTGGCCGGCGACGCTGCGGCTCCAGCTGTCGGGACCGACGGCGAACTCGACGGAGCCGGGAGGTGCCTTCGGGAAGGTGAAGCTGCCGGCGAACGAGCCGTAGGGCTGCGAGGTCACGCCGTTGGCCGTCCCACCGTCGTAGCTGCCCCTGCCGGCAGCGATCTCGAAGGTGACCGTCCCTCCCTGCGCGAACGTGACGAGTCCGGACTGGACCGCAGCGGTGCAGACCGAGGAGTCGTCGGTGTAGGTGCCGGTGCCCCAGACCGATCGTGCTGTGCCGCCAGGCGTGCAGGTCACATCGTGGGTCGTGCCGTTCTGGCCGCGGAAGGGCTCGGCGTGTACCTGCCACGCGTCCGGTGCTCCGGCGACGGTGGTCGACACGGAGGTCGGTGCTGTGGTCGTCGACGACTTCGCAGCGGTCGTCGTCGCCGTGGTGTCCTTGGATCCGCCGCCGCACGCGACGAGGGTGAGGCAGAGCGCAGCGACGCCGGCTGCTCCGACCCGTCCGCCGGCTCTCCTGAGACCGATCGAGCTTCGCTTCATGGGGTCCCTCCTGCAGCGGCGTGCACAGCGTCCGGTCCCGCGGGGGTTCGGACATCCCGAAGTGTTGCACGCCGACCAGGGCCGGTCGATGCCGGTCGCTCG
>JAFDWA010000079.1 GCA_018268735.1 Actinomycetota bacterium
CTCCCCGGTGACCGCTGTGTCCGGTGCGGCCTCCCCCCAACCGACGGATCCGTCCGCTGTCGTCACCTGCACCAGGACGGTGTCGATGTGGTCGCGCGCACCGGAGGTGACGGCGAACCGCTCCCGGAGCCGGAGTCGCAGCGGATGGACCTCCACGGAACGGACGGTCCCGCCGCTCACAGGACTCACAGCGATCCACCGCTCACAGCACTGGCATCGCTGCCCAGGGTCGTGCCAGCTCGAGCTGCGACGCGACCCGCACCAGCACGTCCTCGCGCCACGGCGGGGCCACGATCTGCACGCCGACGGGCAGCCCCGACGCAGCGACGTGGGCCGGCACCGAGATCGCCGGCTGGCCGGTCGCGTTGAACATCGATGTGTAGCAGGCCATCGGGATCGAGTTCATGACCGGAGCCGTCGGCAGGTCCTCCACCCCTGCCATCGCCTCCCCGGCCCTCGGCGGCTCTACCGCCATCGTCGGCGTGACGAGCACGTCGAAGTCCCCGTCCGGACCGAACTGGGCGATCAACGCCCGCGACGCCGCCTGCAGCGCAGCATCGGCTCCGAGGTAGGCGAACGCGTCGGTTGCCCGGGCCGCTGCTCTCGCTGCCGCGTTGTGGGGCTCGAGCAACGCCTCGTCGGCGAGCGGGTTGAGGATCGGCAGCGTGTTCCAGATCGTGACGAAGTGGGTGATGAACTCCCCCGCGTCGGGCCACACGGGTGCCGCCTCGGTGACGTCGTGGCCGAGGCCGGCGAGCGTGTCGGCGACGGACGTGGCTGCGGCGGCGCACTCGGCGTCGACCGGGATCCCGAGCGCGTTGTCCACGCAGACCCGGACGCGCAGACGGCCTGGGTCCCGACCCACCTCGGCCGCGTAGGAGTCGCTGCGGAGCGGGGCGACGTTCCACGCACCGGTGTCGAGCTCGGACATGACGTCGAGCAGCGTGGCGGCGTCGGCGACATCACGGGTCAGCACACCGCTCGTCGACGCTCCGACGACGCCGTAGACGCGGTTCGTGATGCGACCACGCGATGCCTTGAGCCCCACCAGGCCGGTGCACGACGCTGGGATGCGGATCGACCCGCCGCCGTCGGACGCGTGCGCGACAGGGGCCATGCCCGAAGCGACGCTCGCCGCGGCACCGCCGGAGCTCCCGCCTGGCGTGTGGTCGGTGTTCCACGGGTTGCGGGTGACGCCGAAGCGGAGCGACTCGGTCCGGGAGATCGCCCCGAACTCCGGGGTCGCCGTCTTGCCCATCAGCACGAAGCCGGCGCGGCGGAACCGCCCGACGACGAGCTGGTCGAGCTCGGCCGGCACGTCGGGTGTCGCCCTCGAGCCATGGGTGGTCACCCAGCCGGCGACGTCGTCGAGGTCCTTGATCGGGATCGGCACCCCGGCGAACGGCGGAAGGTCGGTCCCGTCCCGCCGGGCCGCTGCGACGGCCTCGTCGGCGGCCCGGGCGTCGGCGCGGGCCCGGTCGTCGTCGCGGAGCGTGAACGCGTTGAGCACGGGGTCGAGCCGGTCCACCCGTGCCAGGTAGTCGTCGAGCACCTCCGACGGGCTCACCTCACCGCTTCGGATGGCGGCGGCGACCTGCAGTGCGGTGGCATGGGTGTCCATGGGCGGACGCTACCGCCGGCAGATGCAGGCCCGTCGACCCTGCGGCTGTCGACCCTGCGGCCGGCGCGGTGACGCCCCAGCCATCGACGGCCGGGGCATCACCGGGTTGCGACCGACGATCGCACCGCTTGGACGTCCTCCAGTGCGCCGCGTCAGGTGGCGTGCACCGACACCGCCGTGAGCGGCCCTCCGTCACCGTTGGGGATCCGGATGTCGAATCCGCACTCGCCGAAGGCGTGACGCCCGACGACGTTGGACGAGCCGCCCGAGTCACCGAACTGGACGGCATGGTCGTTGCCGAAGCACAGGAAGCTGGCATCGATCGTGTTCGTCATGACCTCGTTCGCGTCCGGGTCCCCCATCCGGTTGAACGCGACGACGGCGTTGTCGGCGACGTGGTTGCGCAACGCTCCGAACCAGCACGACTGCAGCCCCACCACGACGAGGTTCCCACCGATCGAGTTGTCCTCGAAGTCGCTGAACACAGGCAGCGGATGACCCGGACCTTCGCCGTTCGCCAGCGAGGGAGCAGAAGCCCACAGAGGAGGAACCGGTGCGGGTGTGTTGGTCGCCGGGTTGCCGTCGCAGGTCCCCGACCCGGATCCGTCGACCAGCGCCGCGCCGCCGCCACCACCGAAGAGCACCGCGTTGCCGTCGATGCGCACTGAATGGACCACGACACCAAGCGCTCCGATCCCCGTCAGGTTCCCACCCACGGAGTCCGCACCCATCGTGGTGCCGTTCGGACATCCGTTGGCACCATCACACCCGAACAGGAGCACTCCACCCGGATCGACCAGGACATCTCCCCGGACCTTCAACGTGCCGGGCAACCCGTCGGCTCCTGTCGCCGCCGGGTTCACCGGCGTGGCTGCGTCGAGCAGCGCTCCCGACATCACCGTCAGGTTGCGCTTCACCACCACGGCACCCGAGGGGAGGAAGCACGTCCCCCTGACGAGCACCGATGAGTACACCCCTGACGGAACGTTCCCGCCAGAGCACACGTACCGGGATGTGGACGCACCGGCAGTCGGTGGTCCCACCACTGCGACGCTCGCCAAGATCAGCGACGCGCCAAGCAACGCCTTCCATATTCGAGACATTCCCCCACTACCTCCTTGTGCAGGCCGAGACCGGCCGCTGCGGATGTGCGCGGGGCGCTCCAACACATGGGATCCGGTTGCACGTGGACCCGACGAGGCCACCGCAGCTGTCATCGTCGCCCTCGTGTCAACTGCAGCCTGAGGATCCACTTCGCTTGACCGGACTGCACGCACCTTGACCGGACTGCCGACGTCCCTCGGACTGCGGAGGTCCGACGGGATGGTCCCGTCGGGTTGGGTCAGCGGCCGAATCCGGGGACGCCCGGCGCGAGCTTGCCCGCGGTCCACGCCGCATCGACGGCGAAGTCGGCGCCGCTGCACCCGCGGGCGGCGTCGGAGAGGAGCCACACCACCATCTCGGTCACGTCGTGCATGTCGACGTTCCGAGGCCTCCCCTGCTCCTGGTACGGCACCTGTGGCGCCTTCTCGAGGTAGAGCGGCAGGTCGAAGTCGCCGATGAACGGCGTGAACATCTCGGGGTTGCCCATGCCGGGGCAGACCGTGTTGACGCGGATCCGGTCACGTCCGAGCTCGATCGCGCTGGACCGGGTCAGGCCACGCAGCCCCCACTTGGAAGCGGAGTAGGCCACCGTCGAGTTCATGCCCTCGAGGCCGGCGATCGACGAGATGTTGACGATCGAACCACCGCCGCCGGAGCGCAGCACCGGCGTGACGGCACGGATCCCCAGCGCGGGCCCGACGAGGTTCACCTCGATGAGGCGGGCCAGGCGCTCCGGTGCCATGTCCTCGAGCAGACCCAGGTGGAGGATCGCGGCGTTGTTCACGAGCCCGTCGAGCCCACCGAGCTCGTCATCCGCGACGCGGACCGCCCGGTCCCATCCCTCCGGCGAGGTCACGTCGAGCTCGACGAAGCCGGCCGCTGGACCGAGTCGTTCGGCAGTGGCCTCGCCGGGCGCCACCAGCACGTCGCCGATGAGCACCCGGCCGCCGAGGTCGACGATGCGGGCGGCGATCGCCTCGCCGAGGCCTTGGGCCGCGCCGGTCACCAGGATGCGTCGTCGGTCGAGTCGGGTGATGGCGTCACCGGAACGTGTGGTGGATGGATCGTCGGTCATCGTCGCCTCTCGGTGGATGCTGGGCCGCCAGGACCTGTGAGTCTGCCAGCCCCGCGGTCTGCGAGACTCACCCGTCGATGGATGACGAACGGCTCCCGGTCGACGCCGAGCTGCCACGCGGGTTCACCGCGCACGTGGCGAACGTCGGCATCAAGGACGACTCCGAGGACTTCCTGGTCGTCGCTGCGGACCGGCCGTGCTCGGCTGCCGCGGTGTTCACGAGATCGCGGTTCGCCGGCCCGAGCGTCGAGGTGTCACGACGGCACGTCGCGAACGGCGAGCTGCGCGCCGTCGTGGTGGTGTCGAAGAACGCCAACGTCGCGACCGGACGCGAAGGCCTCGCCGACGCCGAGGAGCTCGCCGCCGGCGTCGCGTCGGTGCTCGGTACGTCGAGCGACGAGGTCCTCGTGGCCTCCACCGGAGTCATCGGGCGTCGGTACCCGATGGACCGGATCCGCTCGCACCTCGCCGCGATGTCGCTGCCGTTCACGCAGACCTCCGCCCGGGCAGCAGCGGGCGCCATCATGACGACCGACACCCATCCGAAGGTCGCCCGGACCTGGATGCCCACCGACCACGGTCGCGCGAGCGTGGTCGGCATCGCGAAGGGTGTCGGGATGATCGAGCCCGACATGGCGACGATGCTGGCGTTCGTCTTCACGGATGCGACCGTCGACGCCGACGTGCTCGACACCACGTTCCGCCGCGTGGTCGAGCGCACCTTCAACAGCCTCAGCGTGGACACCGACACCTCGACCTCCGACACCGCCGCGGTGCTCGCGAGCGGGATCGGCGGCACTCCCGGAGCCGAGGCACTGGAGGAGTCGCTCGGCGTGGTCTGCCTCGACCTCACCCGCCAGCTCGCGGCCGACGGCGAGGGCGCCGAGACGTTGATCGTCGTCGATGTGACCGGGGCCCGTGACGACGCTCAGGCGAAGCGGGTCGCGAAGGCGGTCGTCAACTCGCCGCTCGTCAAGACCGCGGTGCACGGCGCGGACCCGAACTGGGGTCGGGTCGTGATGGCGGTCGGGAAGTGCTCCGACGACACCGACATCGACGCGGAGCGTGTCACGGTCCGCTTCGGTGGTCGGGAGGTCTACCCCGATGAGCCCGACGCCGCCGGGCTGCAGGCCCTCAGCGAGTACCTGCGGGCCGACGAGGTCACGATCAGCGTCGACCTGGGCATCGCCGAGGGCGCGTGGACGGTGTACGGCTGCGACCTCACCGATGGCTACGTGCGCATCAACGCCGACTACACGACCTGAACGGACCGGACCAGGGAGGGGATCGAACTCTCGCCATCGGTCCCCGGCGACCTGCTCGCCGGCTGTCAGGCGATGACGCCCCGGGCCACCAGCACGTCGACGGCGGACCGATCGGCGCCCCACGTGTGGAGCACCGCGACCGGGTCGGATCCGGTTCTCGCGACCCGCGGCGCCGACGACGGCGTCCTCGAGAACCGCGGCGCGGGCGACGGCTGGAGGACGCCGTCCACGTCGGTGAACCCGTCGCGGGCGAGGGCATGCGGATGCTGCGGCGCTTCTCCCATCGTGAGCACTGGTGCGACGCACGCATCGAGGTCCGCGAAGTGCGCCGCCCACTCGTCGCGTGACCTGGTCTCCACGACCGAGGCGATGCGATTGCGCAGCTCCGGCCATCGCGGCTGGTCGTGCTGGTCGGGGAGGTCGGCCGGATCGAGGTCGAGGCCTCTCAACAGCTCCGAGAAGAACCGCGGCTCGATCGCAGCGATCGCGATCCAACCACCGTCCCCACAGCGATAGCAGTCGTAGAACGGTGCACCTGAGTCGAGCAGGTTCGTCCCACGCTCGACGGCCCAGTACCCCGATGCCCACGCACCGAACAGCGGACCCATGAGCAGCGCTGCGCCGTCGACCATCGCTGCGTCGACCACCTGTCCCAGACCCGACACCGAGCGTTCGACCAGCGCCGCGAGGATCCCCGCCACGAGGAGCATCCCGCCGCCACCGAAGTCGGCGACGAGGTTGAGGGGCGGGGTCGGCGGCTGGCCGGCCCTGCCGACGTGGGCGAGCACGCCGGCGACCGCGAGGTAGTCGAGGTCGTGGCCGGCGCGCTGCGCCATCGGGCCCTCCTGGCCCCAGCCGGTCATCCGCCCGTAGACGAGGCGGTCGTTGAGGGCCATGACGTCGTCGGGACCGAGCCCGAGGCGCTCAGCCGCGCCGGGTCGGTTGCCCTCGATGAACACGTCCACCTCGCTCACGAGCGACCGCACGAACGCGGACCCCGCGGGATCGACGAGGTCGACGACGACGCCGAGCCGGTTCCGGTTGAGGACGTCCCACGGGTTGGCCGCTCCATCCGCACCCGGCCCGGGAGCCGGCCCGCCTGGTGACGTCCCGGGAACGATCGCGTCCGGTGCAGTCGCGTCCGGTGCAGTCGCGTCAGGGGCGATGGGTGCCCGACCCGGTCGGTCGATCCGCAGGACCTCGGCGCCGAGGTCGGCGAGCACCATCGCAGCGAAGGGTGCCGGACCCAGACCAGCGAGCTCGACCACGCGGATCCCCCGCAGCGGTCCCCGACGTCGCTGATCCTCGGATGCTCCCGTCACGCCGCAATCGTGTCACCCTTCGCTCGGGTCGACCGCTCTGTGGCAACGTCACCCGATGGGACCCGACGTCGTGCCGGTCATCGACGTCGCGCCGCTGCTGGCAGGCCAGGATGCTGCCGACGGACGTCGCGACGTCGGCGAGGCGATCGTCGCCGCGTGCACGGACCCCGGGGTGTTCCAACTCGTCGGCCACGGCGTCGACCCGACGCTGCGCGCTGCGCTCGTCCAGCGTGCGCGCGGCTTCTTCGCGCTCGACCCGGAGGAGAAGGCACGGATCGCGATGCACCACGCAGGTGCCGCATGGCGAGGGTGGTTCCCTCTCGGCGGTGAGCTGACCTCCGGGGTGCCCGATGCCAAGGAGGGCATCTACTTCGGCACCGAGCTGCCCGACGACGATCCGAGGGTCCTGGCGGGCGTGCCCCTCCACGGACCCAACCTCTTCCCGGAGCGACCAGCGGACCTGCGGCCGCTCGTGCTCACCTGGATGGCCTCCGTGGTGGAGGTCGGACGAGCGGTTCTCCGCGGCATCGCCATCGGACTCGGCCTGGACGCTGACCACTTCGATGCGTGGTGCTCGGATCCGACGGTG
>JAFDWA010000007.1 GCA_018268735.1 Actinomycetota bacterium
GGCGCCTTCGAGGCGTACCGGATGCTGGTCGACATCGTGCCCCGCCCCGGCCACAAGGCCTCCGGCGAGGAGCGGGCATGGGGACGTCGGCTGGCGAAGCGGTTCGAGATCGAAGCCGAGCGCTACGACGACCAGACCTTCGCGATCACCGGCGACGGCACGGCGCCGCTGGTGCTCGACCACGAGTCGCTGAAGCCGGAGAGGACCGATGCGCTCGTCGCTGCGCAGTTCGTCGAGCTCGACCTCGGTCGTGGGGATGCGCTCGTCACGTTCGGTTGGGTGATGGCCGAGGAGCTCCTGAAGTACGGCTGATCGCGTGCCGTCGTTCACGTCGGTCCTCGCCGGTCGACGCATGTGCCGGGACTTCCTCGCCGACGCCGTCGGTTCGGACGTCCTGCGCCGTGTGCTCGACGCCGCGTTCCGGGCACCCGCGGCGGGCAACGTCCACGGGCTGGACCTCCTCGTGCTCGAGGGGAGCGAGACCGCCCGCCACTGGGATGTGACCCTGCCGCGCGACCGTCGCGACGGATTCCGGTGGCCTGGGCTGCTGCGTGCTCCGGTGATCGTCGAGGTCCTCGTCGATCCCGGCGCCTACGTCGAGCGCTACGGGCGGGACGACAAGCGGCGGACCGGCCTCGGGGCCGGGCCCGAGGCCTGGACGACGCCGTTCTGGTTCGTCGACGGTGGGGCAGCGGCCATGGCGATGCTCCTCGCGGCGGAGTCCGAGGGGCTCGGCGCGCTGCTGTTCGGGTTGTTCGACCACGAACGGGCCCTGCTCGACGCACTCGGGGTGCCCGCAGCACGCCGAGCGCTGGGCACCGTGGCCCTCGGGTGGCCGGCGCCGGGTGGGCGCACCCCCTCGGCATCGGCCCGCGACGGTCGCCCGAATCCAACGGAGCACATCCACCTCGGTGCGTGGTCGTCGGCGGAACGGGCGGTCGGGCGCCCGGCGGGGTAGCGTCGCCGCTCGCCGGGTGGCGCAGACCGCTCCGACGACGAGGTCGGGGCCGGAGACGGGAGACGATCCGATGATGCAGCGGTTCTGGTCGTGGCTGGCGGTCAACCTCGGCAAGCACGCGATCGTCGTGACGGCGGTCCTCGCCGCGTTCACGGTCCTGGTCGGAACCGGCATCACGCGGCTGCAGTTCGCCACCGGCCAGGACAGCTACCTGAACTCGAACGACCAGGTGTACAAGGACAACGTCGTCTACCAGAAGCTGTTCGGCGGCGAGGCGATGCTGTCGGTCATCACCATGGATCCGGGCCACACCGTCGACGAGCTGTTCACCCCCGAAGGCCTCGACACCTTCCGCAAGGTCACCGAGCAGGTCGAGGCCACCAAGGGGGTGCAGGGCGTCATCTCGCCGGTCACCGCGCTGCAGTTCTCCGCCGACCTGATCAAGACACCCGAGGGCGGCACCCCGTTCGACTCGATCGCGGCGAAGGCCCTGCTGCACGCGAGCGAGGTCGCCGCCACCTCCGGTGACAAGGCCAGCGCTGCGGCACGAGAGGCCGATACGTCAGAGACCGCCAAGCGCCTGTTCTCCGTCGCCGTGCCGGATCAGCAGCTGTCGAACCCCGCCTGGGTGAAGTTCCTCCTGCTCGACAACCAGGACCAGGTCCGCAAGGCCCTGCGGCCGTTCTTCCCCGACAAGACCCACGCGCTGATGATCACGCGGCTCGACGGCAACATGTCGATCGAGGGCGAGGGCGCCGCGTCCGACGCCGTGGTCGCTGCGACGAACCAGCTCAAGTTCCCGAACTCCTCGACGGTCACCACGGGCGCGCCGATCCTGTTGAAGAACATCAACGACTACCTCAAGGGCGGGATGCTGACCCTCGGCGGGATCGCGATCGTCGTCATGATCATCATCCTGCTGCTGTTCTTCAGCGTGCGCTGGCGGCTCCTGCCGCTCGCCGTGGTGCTCGTCGGCATCGTGTGGGCCTTCGGGCTGGCCGGGTACCTCGGGATCCCGCTCACGCTCGTCACGATCGCCGGGCTCCCGGTGATGCTGGGCATCGGCATCGACTACGCGATCCAGATGCACTCGCGGATCGAGGAGGAGGTGATCATCGCCCAGTCCCCGCACCCGATACAGGAAGCCGCCAGAGGTCTCGGTCCGGCGCTCCTGGTGGTGACCTTCGATGCGGTGTTCGCCTTCCTCGCGCTGCAGATCTCCCACGTGCCGATGGTGCGGGCGTTCGGGTGGCTGCTGACGGTCGGCATCATCGCGATCTGCGTGAGCTCGATCATCAACCCGCTCGCGATCCTCGGCATGCGCGAGTACCGCAGCCCGACCCGCTCGGGCGACTTCAGCGAGGGTCGCCTCGGACGGATGGTCGTGTGGATGGGCAGCCTGCCCGGTGGTTTCGCCCTGCCGCTCGCTGCGGTGTCGATCGTGGTGTTCGTCGCCGGCAGCGTCGTCGAGCCGTCGATCAAGCTCGAGACCGACCCTGTCAACTGGGTCAACCCGAACAGCGCGGTGGTGCAGGACCTCCACCGAGTGGAGAAGGAGATCGGGGGCTCCTCGGAGCTCGGCATCTTCGTCGAGTCGAAGGACCGCAGCTCGCTGTACACCGACGACGTCGTGTCGAAGCTCGACGCGTTCGGTCGCCAGCAGATGGACGAGCACGCGAAGGTGCTGCTGATCGGCACGGGGATCATCAACACGGTCTCGGACCTGACCGACGTGCAGGGGGCGCAGCACGTGGCGCCGACCGCCGCGTCGGTGCAGGCAGCGTGGAACGTCGCGCCCGAGGCCATCAAGGCGTCCACGGCGTCCAAGGACGGCCACGCGCTCAACCTGATCTACATGACCCGACCGGGTTCGCTCGAGAAGCTGGCCGGAGTCGTCGACGACGTGCGGGCCAACGCCGTGCCGCCTGCGGGCACCCGGTTGACGCCGTCCGGGCTCGCGGTCGTCGGCGTCGGGCTGCTGCAGAACCTGGAGGCCAACCTGACCCAGTTGACCTGGTTGGCCGTCGGGCTGGTCTTCCTGTTCCTGGTGGTGCGACTCCGCTCGTTCACCCGTGCACTGCTGTCGATGGTGCCGGTGCTGGTCGCGTCGGGCCTCGCGACGATCGCGATCTGGGCGCTCGGGATCTCGCTCAGCCCGATGACCGCGATCGGAGGGCCGCTCGTCGTGGCGACCTGCACCGAGTTCACCTCCCTCATCCTCCTTCGCTACATCGAGGAGCGGCGCCGGGGCCTCGACCCGCGTCCGGCGATGGACGTGACCGCCGCGCGCACCGGGCGCGCCTTCATCGTCTCGGCGATGACCGCCGTGGCCGGCGTCGCAGTGATCTCGTTCTCGTCGCTGCCGCTGCTGCGCAACTTCGGGATCTTCATCGCCCTCAAGGTGACGATCGCGCTGCTCGCTGCGCTCATCGTGCTGCCGCCGCTCATCATCTGGGCCGACAAGCGGGGCTGGGTGTCCAAGGGCATGCTGGACCACCACGTCGAGCCGTACCTGGAGGTCGCCGACCACAAGGTCGGCGTCGAGGCGACGGCAGCGCGCTGAGCGCCACCCCTGAGCGCTGAGCACTACCGCTGAGCGCTACCGCTGAGCGCCGAGCGCATCGCTCAGCCCGCCGACGGTGGTGATCGGCGCGTCGCACACCTGTCGACGGCAGAGGTAGGCGCGGCCTCCGGACCCGACGTCGTGACGACCGTCCCACAGCGGCCTGTCGTCGGCTTCGCCCCAGGTCAGCACCGTGGTCGGGCGGAACGCCCTGTGGGCGACGTCGACCAGATCGGGTCGGTCACCGCTCACGACCAGCTCGCTCATCCCGACGACGTCCATCTCGATCGCCCACAGCAGGTGGCCGAAGCCGAGCGGGTGCGCGGCGGCGAGATGGCCGAGCGAGGCGAGGACGGCCCGGCCACGTTCGCTCCAGCGTGGGGTCGAGGTGAGGGCTCCGAGCCGGAGGAAGCCGGCAGCGGCAAGGCTTGCACCCGACGGGGTGGCGTTGTCCATGACCTCGCGGGGTCGCACCAGCAGCTCGGGGGCGTCGACGCCGGTCGACCACACGGTGCCGTCCTCGTCGACGAACAGCTCGTCGAGCGCGGCGGCCACCTCGGTCGCCTCGACGAGCCAGCGCCGTCGACCGGTCGCCTCGTGGAGGCACAGGAACGCGTCGAGCAGGGCGCCGTGATCGGCGGCATAGGCGAGGTGTCGCGCCCGGTCGGACGGATCGGCCGACGCTGCATCGGACGTGGGGGCCTGCCACGAGCGCATCCAACGACCGTCGCGCCCGCGCAGGTTCCGGAGGAGGAACTGCGCGGTCCGCTCCGCGTCGGCCACCCAGTCGGGTCGACCGAGTGCGCAGCCTGACTCTGCGAGCGCAGCGACGTACAGCGCGTTCCACTCGGTGAGGACCTTGTCGTCGAGGCCCGGGCGGGGTCGCATCGAGCGGGCCGCGAGCAGTGCAGCTCGCGCGGCGTCGAGTCCCGGTGGTCGCTCGTCATCGCCGAGGGACGGATCGCGGAGGGAGTGGAGCCGGTTCGGTATCGACGCACCCTCGAAGTTCCCTGCGCTGGTGATGCCGTACCACGAGCACACCGCGTCGAGCTGCTCGCCGAGTCCGGCGGCGTCGAGCGCCGCAGCGACCTGGTCGGGGCGCCAGAGGTAGAACGCGCCTTCCTCGGCGTGGGTGCCCGGTGGGGCTCCGAACGGGACCGAGTCGGCGTCCTCGGCGCTGTAGCGACCCCCGTCGGGGTGGGTCAGGTCGCGTTGCACGTAGTCGACGATCGCGCTCGCCACGGTGGCGAACCGCTCGTCGCCGGTGACCTGGGTGGCATGGCAGTACAGCCGCAGCAGGAGGGCGTTGTCGTAGAGCATCTTCTCGAAGTGCGGCACCAGCCATCGACGGTCGACCGAGTAGCGGCTGAACCCGCCGCCGAGGTGGTCGTGGATCCCTCCGGCGGCCATGGCGTCGAGCGAGGTGAGGACCGCTGTCAGCGTTGCGGCGGAGCCGGTGCGGTGGTGCTGGCGCAGCAGGTGCTCCAGGCTCGTCGTCTGCGGGAACTTGGGGGCGTGGCCGAACCCGCCCCACTCGCTGTCGAAGGCAGCGAGGAGGCCCATCGTGGCTTCGTCGAGGTCCTCTGCCGAGGGGTCGGCCCGATCCTCGCTGCCGGGCACCGGACGTCGCAGGGAGCCGGTCAGCTGCTCGGCCTGGGCCAGCAGGTCGTCCCGACGGTGGAGCCAGGCGTCGTGGACGGCGGTGAGGAGCTGTGCGAAGCCGACCTGGCCGTGCCGCGGCTCGGGAGGGAAGTAGGTCCCGCAGAAGAACGGTCGACCGTCGGGATCGGTGAACACCGTCATCGGCCACCCGCCGTGGCCGGTCATCGCCTGGGTCGCCTCCATGTACACGGCGTCGACGTCGGGGCGCTCCTCGCGGTCGACCTTCACCGGTACGAACCACTCGTTCACCAGGGCCGCGACGGCGGGGTCCTCGAAGGACTCGTGCGCCATCACGTGGCACCAGTGGCACGACGAGTAGCCCACAGACAGCAGGACGGGTCGGTCCGTCGCTCGTGCGGCATCGAACGCCTGGTCACCGAACGGCCACCAGTCGACAGGGTTGTCCGCGTGCTGGCGGAGGTACGGGCTGGTCTCGTCTGCCAATCGGTTGGGCATGGCGCCCACGCTACGGTCGCTGTCGCGCCTCGCCGGCCGCGCGCACCATCTCCACGATCGCGGGTCCGGCAGCGGCCGGGCTCCCGGCGTCGAAGGGTGGCTGCGGGTCGTACTCGATGCCGAGCTGGATGGCCCGGGCCACGTCGTCGCCCCGGAGCAGCGCCGCGAGCTGAAGGGCCAGGTCGATGCCGGCGGAGACCCCTGCTCCGGTCAGGTACTTCCCGTCGACCGACACGCGATCGGAGCTGTAGGTGGCACCGAAGCCCTCGAGCAGATCGACGCAGTTCCAGTGGGTGCTGGCGGTGCGTCCCACGAGCAGGCCTGCGGCGCCGAGCAGCAGCGATCCCGTGCACACCGAGGTGGTCCAGGAGGTCGTGGCATCCGAGGCCCTGATCCACTCGAGGATCGGGCTGTCGGCTCCGAGCAGACGTCGGTTGCCGAAGCCCCCGCCGACGAGCAGCACATCGGGCGCCGACACGTCGTCGAAGGTCCGCTCCACATCGAGGTGCACGAGCCCCCTGTCGTCGGTGAGGCGTCCGCGTTCGGCGGCGCACACGACCACGTCGACGTCGGGCAGGAGCGCGAGCACCTGGTAGGGGCCGATCACGTCGAGGAGCGTGAGCCCGGGGTACACGGCGATGGCGATCGTGGTGGTCATGTGCGTCTCCTGGGTCAGTGGGTCAGTGGGTCGGTCCGTCGCCGGGAAGGGAGCCACGGTGACGGGTGAAGTGCTGGCGGTAGCGGTCCGGTGTGGTGCCGAGGCGTCGGCGGATCGCCCGGTGCATCCGTTCGGGGCTGCGCAGCCCGACCTCCCGGGCGACCGCTGCGACGGTCAAGTCGCTCGTCTCGAGCAGTCGTCGGGCCGCTTCGAGGCGAAGGGACTCGACGAACGCGGCGGGGGTGGTGCCGGTCTCGTCCCGGAACGACCGGGCGAAGGTCCGCTCGCTCATGTGGGCGCGCGCGGCGAGCGCTCGCACCGACAGGTCCTCGTCGAGGTGGTCGGGGATCCACTGCTGCAGGTCGCGCAGCTCGCGCCGGCGGGCGGGCCGAGCCGTCTCCCGTGCGCTGAACTGGGACTGGCCGCCGGGTCGCCGGGCGAACACGAGGAGCCATCCGGCGACCCGGTGGGCGAGCTCGATGCCGTGGTCCTCCTCCACGAGCGCAAGGGCCAGGTCGATGCCCGCCGTCACCCCGGCGGAGGTCCACACGTGTCGGTCGCGGACGAAGATCGGATCCGCCTCGACCACGGTGGAGGGTGAGAGCGCAGCGAGCTCGTCGACGGCGGACCAGTGCGTCGTGGCATGCCGGCCGTCGAGCAGCCCGGCCGCTGCGAGCAGCAGCGCTCCGGTGCAGATCGAGGTGACGCGCTCGGCTCGTGCTGCCAGGCCTCGCAACCCGTCGAGCAGCACCTGGTCCCCGAGGTGGGCCCGGACCCCGGGGCCGCCCACGACCATCAGCGTGTGCGGCGCCGGCTCGTCGAGCAGGCCGGCGAGCGACTGCTCGGGCTGCACGGTCACTGCGCTGTCGGAGCGCACCGGTCCACCGTCGACGCTGGCCACCACGTTGCGGTAGGCGGGGTCGGCGCCGAGGCGGTTGGCGGTGCGGAAGACCTCGACCGGTCCGGCGAGGTCGAGCAGCTGGAGCCGGTCGACGGCGATCGCTGCGATGGTCCGTTGCTGCATGGATCCATCGTCGGCCCTCCCGGCGATGGCAGCAAGGTCATGATCCTGACGATCTCTGCCATCCGGCACCCGTGGACCCCGTCGGCACGCAGCGGGGGTGCCAGGGGCGTGTCAGGGGCGCGCGTTGGATGCGATCACGAGTCGGGTGCCGAGCACCTCGTCGGCTTCGACGACCCAGCGGTTCTCGGCAACCTTCCGGGCACCGGGCACCTGCGCCGGCTCGTCGAAGTTGAAGAACAGGTGCCGGAGCCGTCCGGGGCGGCCGCCGATCCACGCGGCGATCTCGGCGTGAGCGCCCTCGAGCAGGCGGAGGCGCCCGTGACCCGACCAGCCGAGCTCGACCCAGTGGTTGCCGTCGATGGCAGCACCGGAGGACATGACCCGCCCGCCGAGCAGGTCGCGGTACAACCGCAGGGCGCCGTCGAGATCTGCCACCGCATGCACGACCCGGCCGATCGACGCGATCGAGCGGTCGAAGGTCGTCTCCGGGTAGCCCTCCGGCTCGGGTGGCGTCGGTACGGGTGACTCGCCCAGCTGTGCGAGCTGCACGACGATGCCGTGGGCTTCGCTCGGGTGCAGGAACGCCTCCATCCACGCAGGGTCGGAGCGGTCCTCGCCGATCGGCGAGAAGCCGGCGGTCCGTGCACGCTCGAGCATCGTGTCGAGGCTCGGGACCATGAACGTCAAGTGGTGCGGGCCGGGACCGTGGCGCTGCAGGAACCGTGTGAGGAAGTCGGCCTGGTCGGTCTGCTCGGGGTGGAGCCCCTCGACGACGAACCCGTGGGCGAAGCGCATCTGGGTCCAACCGAAGCCCGGGCTGATGCCTCGGTCGTGGTAGGTGCCGCCGAGCACGTCAGCGAAGAGCGGCCAGGGATCGGTCATGTGCCGCACTGCGATCGCGACGTGGTCGAACGAGATGGCCGTCGTGTCCTCAGTTGTCATCGATCGGCCCCGCCTCTCCTGACCCTGACCGCAGGGTGTGCCTCGTGAGTTTGCCCAGCGACGTCCTCGGGAGCACATCGGCGAGCCGGAGCTCCTTCGGGGCGGCCGCCGCCGGCAGCTCCGCCCGGACGTGGTCCCTCAGGGAACCGAGCGTCGGCGGTGACCCCGGGTCGCTCGGCACCACGACGGCGACGACCCGCTGCCCCCACTCGGCGTCGGCGGTCCCGAGCACCGCGACGTCGGCGACGCCGGGATGTCGCCGCAGCACCTCCTCGACCGGCGTCGGCCAGACCTTGACGGCCCCGGTGACGATGAGGTCGTCGGAGCGTCCCGCGACGTCGAGGACCTCGTCCGCCGACAGCGATCCGAGGTCACCGGTCCGGTACCAGCGGTCCGGGTCACGAGCGTCCGCAGCGTCGTTGCCGTCGATCAGGTCGTCGGTGCCGCGGTACGAGCGCATCAGCGTCGGGGTCCGCAGCTCGATCACCCCGACGCCGTCCTCGTCGGGCTCGTCGATGCGGACCTCGACGCCGTCGAGGGCCCTGCCGTCGTGGACGACGCCGCCGAAGGTCTCCGTCATCCCGTAGGTCGCGACGGCGTTCGACGGCCGATCCCGGGGGATCGCGCTGCCGCCGAGCAGGATCGTCTCCCACAGGCTCGCGTCGATTCGGCCGAGCAGCGTCGTCACGAGCGAGACATGGGTCGCTCCCTGGCGTGCCGCCTCGTCGATCCGTGCGGCATCAGGACGGTCGTGGATCACGAGCGTTGCGTCGTTCAGCAGGGCGCGGGTGATCACCGAGAACCCGCCGACGTGGGTCAGCGGCAGGCATGCCAGCCAGCACGTCGAACCGGTGCTGCTCGGGGTGGTGGCGGTGAGCCTGGCGGCGGTGGCGATGCCGGCGTGGGTGTGCACCACGCCCTTGGGCGTACCGGTCGTCCCGGATGTCGCGATCACCAGCGCGTCGCCGTCGAGCACGGGGATCCCGCCGTCGAGGGAGCGGCGTTCCCCGTCCGCCTCGATGACCGAGCCCGGCGCGAGTGCTGCGACGATCCGGCGGTTGTGCACGAGCGGGGCGCCGGGATCGAGCGGCACGACGGCGTCGCCGCCGTCCCAGACGCGCCGCAGCGCGTCGAGGAACGCTGCTCCGGGGGTGATCGAGAGCGCGACCAGCTCAGCCACGGGGTCGGCCGCTGCCGGCGAGTCGGCGGAAGGTCGCAGCTGCCGGTCGCTCCCGTCGTCGGTGGTCGAAGAGGCCGACCCGTGTCACCTGCCCGACCGGCGGTACGAGCGCGTTGTCCCAGTCGACCTGGTCGCCGCGGCTGTACCAGCAGATGCCTCGGACCGCCACGCCGTCGCCGCGGAGGCGTTCGCACGCGGCGTTCAGCGTGTCGAGCCACTCCGGCCCCTCCCGCGGGTCGAGGCCGAGGTTCGACGTCTCCGCCACCCAGATCGGCAGGCGGTAGCGTTCGTGGCAGCGCCTGGCGAACGCCTCCCACTCCTCGACGCGCTCGGTGATGCCGAGGACCGCCACCGCGTCGCCAGGCCGTCCCATCGCGTGCACCGACACGGGGTAGAGGTCGTGGCCGGCGATGAACGCGTCCGACGTGGCGACCGTCGAGAGGCGGTCGAGCCAGGCGTCGGGCACCCCGGCGAGCATCGGCTCCGCGGCCGGGTCGAGGTCTCCACCGGTGCGGAGGTCGAGCGCTGCGAACCACTGCGAGGTCCGCGTGGCCGCTTCTTCCTCGCGGTCGGGGTGCACCCGGGCCGGGATCGCGAGCGCCTCGGCTCCGAGGATGCACGCGGGTCGGTCGGCGAGGATCGCCGCTGCGGCGAGGGCGTCCGCGAGCTCGCAGAGCACGAGGGCGCGGCCGTAGTCCTCGAGGGAGCTCAACCCGTCGTTCCAGGCGCCCCACGAGGCGGAGCAGAACGCCGTGGTCGTGGGCTCGTTGACCGGCGTGAACCAGCGCGGTCCCGGGTAGCGGGCGAGGAACGCCTCCACGTAGCGGAGGAAGTCGTCGACCCAGACCGGGTCGGTGAAGCCGACATGGGTCGAACCCGGCCCGCACAGGTGGTCCGGAAGCCCGAAGTGGCAGAGGTCGACGACGACCTCCAGCCCTGCCGCCTCGGCCGCGGAGAGCGCCCGGTCCCACTCGTGCCAGTCGTAGGTGCCGGGTTCGACCTCCGTGCGCTGCCATGGCATTCCGTAGCGCACCGCGGTCGCGCCGATGCTCGCCACGTCGAGCAGGTCGAGCTCCATCCGTTCCAGGTGGCCGCTCGCGGCGAGCTGGTCCACCCGTGTGGTCCTCCGTCGGCCGGCGCCGTCGTCGACGTGGACCAGCGGGTCGGAGGACTCCTCGCCGATCGCCCACACCCAGTCGGGAAGCTCCGCTCCGGATCGACTCACGTCGACGAACGGTAGCGTCGTCGCCGCATGGGAGCTGCTGGCGTGATCGACATCGGAGCCACGGCAGGGTTCGCCGTCGCCTCCCTCCTCGCGCTCGCCGGCCTGTGGCTGGTCGCGGTCGTGCTGCTGTCCGCGATCCGCACCGTGGTCGTCCCACGGGGTGAGCGACCGGTCCTCACCTCGTTCGTGTTCCTCTCGGTCCGACGGGTGATGGAGCCGGCCCTGCGCCGCTCGTCGCCGCAGCGCCGTGAGCAGCTGCTGCGACGCTACGCACCGCTGTCGCTCGTGGTGCTCGCCGCGACGTGGGGTGGGCTCGTCATCGTCGGCTTCACCCCGGTGCACTGGGCCCTCGGCGAGCTCACCTGGCTCGACGCGCTGCAGGTGTCGGGCTCCTCGCTCACCACGTTGGGCTTCATCTCCGCCGACCCGACGCCGGCCCGCCTCGTCGAGATCGTCGAGGCGTTCATCGGACTCGGCCTCGTCGGCCTGCTCATCTCCTTCCTCCCGGCGATCTACGCCGCGTACTCCCAGCGGGAGCAGCTCGTGGCGCAGATGGCGAGCCGGGCAGGCGAGCCGCCGAGCGTCCGGAACTTCTTCGTGCGGATGCAGGTGATCCGTGGGCTCGACGACCTCGACGACACCTGGGACGCATGGGAGACCTGGTTCGCCCAGGTCGAGGAGACCCACACGTCGTATCCGGCGCTCGTCTACTTCCGCTCCGGCGAGCACCGCTCGTGGCTGACGGCCTCGGCGTGCCTGCTGGACTCCGCTGCCATGTTCCTCTCGGCGGTCGATCGCCCCCAGAGCGCACCGGCGGCGCTGTGCCTCCGATCGGGGTTCCTGTGCCTCCGCGAGGTCGCGGACCAGTTCCTGTTGCCCTACGACCGTGACCCTGCACCCGACGACCCGATCTCCGTGACCCGTGCCGAGTTCGACGCGTGCTGCGATGCCCTGGCGGAGGCCGGTGTGCCGCTCGTCGCAGACCGGGACCAGGCATGGCGCGACTGGGCAGGCTGGCGGGTCAACTACGACGGTGCGCTGCAGGGCCTCGCTGCGCTCATCGAGCCACCTCCGGCACCGTGGTCCTCGGACCGGACCGAGGCGCAGCCACGCCACGTGCTGCGCCAGGTCGTCGCTCTGCGCCGGTGGAAGCGGCTGCCCACCGAGGAGCCGACACGCTGGTGAGCACCACAGGATCCGCGCCCATGATCGTCGTGCGTCCAGCCGGCCCAGCTCGCCTCCTCGCCGTGCTCGCGCCGGCGGTGGCGATCCTCCTCGTCGGCATCCGCGCCGCGACGACCGGTCTCTCGGCGGGTCCGGACGACCCTGCGTCACCGTGGATCGTCGCCGTCGCGACCGTGCTGCTCGGGTGTTGGCTGGGTTGGCGCGCACCGTCTCAGCGCGCGGAGCTGCGGGTCTCGGAGCTGCGTTGTCGCAACCTCGTGACGTCCTTCTCGGTCGACTGGGCGCACGTGAGGTCGCTGGTCGTGGTGCGCCGTGGTCCGCTCACGCTGGTGGAGGTCCGCATCAGCGGACACCGCCGTCGCCTCCGGGTCGGCGCAGCGACGCGGTTCACGGGTGAGTCGGCCGAGGTGGTGCTCGACATGCTCCGGGCACACCCGGATGCGGGGTCGCTCCTCGTCGATGACCACTTCGAGGACCGCTTCGATGCCGATGGCGCCGATGGCGCCGATGGCGCCGCCGACGGTGCAGCCGGCGACGATCGCTAGCATCGCCGGCACCGTGGCACGTCCCCTCCGACCTCCTGCTCCCCAGCCCTCGCGCGCTCCGTTGCCGACGGGCTGGCGTCGATGGGTCCTCGGTGCTCGACCCCGCACGCTGCCGGCAGCGATCGCTCCGGTCGTCGTCGGCACTGCGATCGCGCCACGTGAGGACCTGCAGTGGTGGGTGTTGCTGTGCGCGCTCGGCGTCGCGCTGTGCGTCCAGGTCGCGACGAACTACGCCAACGACTACAGCGACGGTCGACGGGGCACCGACGACCCCGGCGCACGTGTTGGCCCGCCCCGACTCGTCGGCAACGGCCTCGCGACCCCGGAAGAGGTCAAGCGGGCGATGCTCGTCGCGTTCGGCCTCACCGCGGTGTTCGGGGCTCCGCTGGTGATCCTCGTGGACTGGCGACTCGTGTTCGTCGGCGTCGCCGCGATCGCTGCGGGGTGGTTCTACACCGGTGGCAGCCGACCCTACGGCTACGCGGGCCTCGGCGAGGTGTTCGTGTTCGTGTTCTTCGGGCTCGTCGCGACGGTCGGATCCTGCTTCGTGCAGATGCAGCAGGTGCCGTGGCTCGCGATCGTCGCCGGCGTCGCCATGGGGTGCCTGTCCACCTCGCTGCTGGTCGTCAACAACCTGCGTGACATCCCCGGTGACGCATCGGTCGGCAAGCGGACGCTCGCTGTCCGCCTCGGTGACGCTCGCACCCGGATGCTCTACGTGGTGCTCCTCGTCGTCCCGTTCCTGCTGCTGCCCTTCATGGCCGGCCTCGGTGGGCGGCCGGTTGCATCGCTGGCGTTCGTGGCGCTGGTCCTGGCGCGTCGGCCTGTGGTCGCCGTGCTGAGCGGAGCACGCGGCCCGCAGCTGGTCGTCGTGCTCGGTGACACCGCCCGGGTGCAGCTCGTCTACGGGTTGCTCTTCGCCATCGGCTGCCTGGTCGGCTCCTGAACCCCTGGCGAGGGCTCAGCGTCGGCGTACCAGCGGCGCCCGGATCCGTGTCGGCGCGCTGCGCCACGGGGCGCGAGGTCGTCGCACAGCGGCAGGACCGCGGAGATCACCTCCGCCGGTCGCTCGAGGTGCGCAGCGTGACCGGCACCTTCGATCACCTCGAGCCGGCCGTGGGCGAGCTCGTCGACGAGACGGTGTCCGATCGAGGTGAACTTCGCGTCCTCACCCCCGGCGATGCACAGCACGGGCACGTCGATCGCGGCGAGCTGCCCCCACAGCGGGTCCATGGCGCCGGTCCCCGCGTGGATGAGGCTGCCGGCGAGGCCGACGGCCGAGTTGCGTCGACGCTCCTCGTCGAACCGCGCCCAGCTCGGGAGCCCGACGAACAGGGGGCCCTCCAGCCACTCCTGGAGGAACCGGTCCACCCCGATGTCGAGGAGGCGCTGCGCGAGCCGCCGGTCCTCGACGGCGCGGACGTTGCGCTCCTCGTCGTCGTCGATGCCGGCGGTGGCACCGATGAGCACCAGCCCCGACACGACCTCCGGGTGCTCGAGGGCGACGTGCAGGGCGATGCGACCGCCGAGCGAGTAGCCCAACCACACCGCAGGAGCGTCGAGGGTGGGCCCGATCGCCGACGAGAGGTGCGACGCGATCCTGTGCAGGTCGAGCTCCGCGAGCGCCGAGGCGTCACCGTGGCCGGGCAGATCCGGGTGCACCACGGCGTGCGACTCCGACAGCGCCCCTACGAGGGGCCCGAGGCAGCCGCCGGTCTGGGTGAACCCGTGGAGGGCGACCACCGATGAACGGGGCGTCGCATTCGGGTCCGGCACGTCGCTACCGTAGGCTCACTGGCCACCGTCGGTCGGTCGGCCGGGACACGGGTCCCGATCAGCTCCCGCCGCCGCGCACGATCCCTCGGACCGAACGTGACCGCCGCCGATCAACCCGCCTCCGTCCCCGCTGCTGGTGTGACATCGACCGCCGATGTGGCAGCGACGTTCTGCGCGACGCTGCTCGACGAGTGGCGTCACCTCGGCCTGTCCGATGCCGTGGTCGCGCCCGGCTCGCGGTCCACGCCGCTCGCACTCGCGACGGCCGAGGCGCCCGCCGTGCGCGTCCACGTCGTGCACGACGAGCGCTCCGCCGCGTTCACCGCGTTGGGGCTGGGCATCGCGACGGGGCGACCCGCGCTGGTCGTGTGCACCAGCGGCACCGCGGCGGCGAACCTGCACCCGGCGGTCGTCGAGGCCCACCAGGCCGCGGTGCCGATGCTCGTCGCGACCGCGGACCGACCTCCCGAGCTGCACGGCGTCGGCGCACCGCAGACGATCGACCAGCGCCACCTGTACGGCACGGCGGTGCGCTGGTACTGCGAGCCGGGCGTCGCTGCGGCAGCTGGGGCCGGGACGTGGCGTGAGCTGGCCCGTGACGCCTGGTCGCGGACGCTCGGGGTCACCCCCGGCCCGGTGCACCTCGACCTCGCGTTCCGTGAGCCGCTGATCGGCACGAGCGGGGAGCTGCCGCGGCGGGAGCCCACGTCGTCGGCCACGTCGGCTCCGGGAGCCGCGTGGGGGCTCGTCGACGAGGAGCTGGGCCGACTCGCTGCCGCGCTGTCGGGCCGTCGCGGCATCATCGTGGCCGGTGCGCGCACCGCGGTGTGCGACGACGACGCGCAGGCCGTGGTGTCGCTCGCCGAACGCCTCCGCTGGCCGGTCCTCGCCGACGGCCCCTCGGGCTGTCGGCTCGAGCACACGAACGTCGTGTCGACGGCCGACCAGGTGCTGCGCCACGAGGGGCTCGCCGGTGCCCTCCGTCCGGAGGTCGTGTTGCGGATCGGCGGCCTGCACGCATCGCGGACCCTGTCGGAGTGGTTGGCGGGGGCCGACGCGCTGCAGTTGGGCGTCGACCGCTTCGGTGTGGTGCCGGACCCCGATCGGGTGCTGGGGAGGTCGTTGCCCGCCGACCCGGCGACCTTGTGCCGCCAGCTCGCGCAGGCGGTCGCCGAGCCTGCACCCGATGGCTGGATCGACCGGTGGCGGGCGGCCGAGGTGGCCGCGACGACGGCGCTGGCAGTGGCGATGGGGCCGGGCGGCGCGGTGACCGAGCCGGTGGCCGCGCTCGAAGCGCTCGCCGCTGTCCCCGACGGCGGCGTGCTCGTCGCCTCCTCCTCGATGCCGGTGCGCGACCTCGAGTGGTTCGCTCCGCCGAGGGCGGGGATCCGCACGGTCGTGAACCGTGGCGCCAACGGCATCGACGGGGTGACCTCCACCGCAGTCGGGGTCGCGCTGACGTGGACGCCCACGATCCTCCTCACCGGTGACGTCGCGTTCCTCCACGACTCGAGCGCGTTGATCGGCCTGACCAGGCGCGGCGTCTCGCTCGTGGTCGTGGTCATCGACAACGACGGCGGTGGGATCTTCAGCTTCCTGCCCCAGGCGGAGCGCCTCGACGCCGAGCGGTTCGAGCTGCTCTTCGGCACGCCGCACGGCGTCGACGTGGTCGCGCTGTCGGAGTCGCACGGGGTTCCGGCCGAGCGCGTCGGCAGCCGCGCTGGGCTCCGCGCGGCGTTGAACGGCGCGGTGGCGCGTGGTGGTGTCCGTGTGATCGCCGTGCGAAGCGACCGTCGGGAGAACGTCGAGGTGCACCGCCGACTCGGCGACGCGGTGGCGAACGCGATCGATGCCGCGGGTATCGTCGAGCCGTGATGGATGACGTCAGCTCGGAGTCGGCCGCCGATGGCGAGTTCGACGGACCTCCGATCGTCGAGATCGTCGAGGCGATCCGCCGGGAGGGCGCTCCGGTGCCCCGACGCGTCGGACAGAGCGTGCTCGGCGACGGTCGCCTGCTCGGCTGGGCGGAGTACGGCCACCCCGACGGTGACCCGGTGCTGTGGTTCCACGGGACGCCCGGCGCCCGGAACCAGGTGCCGCCGAGCATCAACCAGGCGGCGTTGCAGCAGGGCTTCCGGGTGCTCACCGTGGAGCGGCCCGGGACCGGTGTCTCGACCGATCACCGCTATCGCCGCGTCGCCGAGTTCGGTCCGGACATCGAGTCCCTCGTCGACGACCTCGGCCTCGACCGCTTCGCGGTCGTCGGGCTCTCTGGCGGTGGTCCCTACACGTTGTCGGTCGCACACCACCTGCCTGATCGGGTGGTGGCAGCGAGCCTGCTCGGTGGACTCGGCCCGACGCGTGGGCCCGACGCCGTGTGGTCCTACACGCGAGCGTTGCGCTTCGTCGCCCCGGCGTTCGAGGTCATCCGCTCCCCGGCCGGGGCAGCGCTGGCCGGTGTCATCGACGCGCTGGCCCCGGTCGCGGACCCGGTGTTCTCGGCTTACGTGGCCTTGCTCGGCTTCGCCGACAAGCCCGTCCTGCGGGACCCCCAGTTCAAGGCGATGTTCCTGCAGGACCTCCTCGACGCCCACCAGCTGCGCTCCGTCGCGCACGACATGGCGCTGTTCGCACGGCACTGGGGCTTCACGCTCGACGAGGTCCGGCCGCCGGTCGTCGTGTGGCAGGGACTGAACGACACGATCGTTCCGCCCAGCCACGGACACCACCAGGCGTCACGCCTGCCGCGTGGAGAGCTGCGCGTCCGGCCGGGGGAGGGGCACTTCGCCGGCTTCGCGGACGTCGCAACGGTCCTGCATCGCCTGCGTGAGGTGTGGGCCGGCGAATCGGTCGTCCCGGTCGACGCAGGACCGTCCTGACCGACGACCGTCCTGACCGACGACCGTCCTGACCGACGACCGTCCTGATCCGGTTCGGCTCAGGCGGAGCGCTCCGCTCAGACCCGTGTGAGAGCGCTGAGGACCGACTGCGCCTTGGAGCGGGCCTCCTCCAGCTCCGCAGCGGGATCCGAGCCGTCGACGACGCCGACGCCGGCGAACACCCGGGCGGTCCTGGCGCCCTCGTCGAGCTGAGCGCCACGGATGCCGACGCCGAACACGCCGTTGCCGTCGGCATCGACCCAGCCGACGGGACCGCCGTAGCACCCCCGGTCGGCCTCCTCGAGCTCGGCCTGGACGCGAGACGCCGCGGCGCGGGGCCAGCCGCCGACCGCGGGCGTGGGGTGCAGCGCAGCGACCAGTTCGAGCACCGACGGCTCAGGGCGGCTCAGCCTGCCCTCGACGAGCGTCGCGAGGTGCTGCACCGGTCCGGCCGCCACGACCGACGGCACGGGTTCCGCGTCCAGGTACGAGCACCAGGGCAGCAGGGTCTCGTGGACCATGTCGATCGTGATCTGGTGCTCGACGCGGTTCTTCTGGGAGCCGAGGAGCTCTCCGGCCCGGCGAGCGTCCGCGTCGGGGTCCCCGGCTCGGGGCAGCGTGCCGGCCATCGGGTGGGCACGCACCACGTCGCCGATCCGCGACACGAGCAGCTCCGGCGTCGCGCCGACGAACCCGTCGACGGCGTACGCGAACGCACTGGGCGACAGCGCGCGCAACCGGTGCAGCAGCGCCATCGCATCGAAGGGACCGTCGGCGGTGACGGTGATCTCCCGAGCGAGCACGACCTTGGTCAGCTCGCCGGAGGCGATCCGGGCCGTCGCGGCGGCGATCGTGCG
>JAFDWA010000080.1 GCA_018268735.1 Actinomycetota bacterium
ACGTGCGCCGAGTACTCCCTGACCTCGCCGCCCTCGACGAGCGGAGCGATCGCCGGATGGGCCTTCATCCGCCGCAGCAGCTCCTCGGGCCGGGTACCCCCCTCGGCGAGCGCCGGGAGCGACAGCACGAGACCGACCGAGAGCGTGTCGACGTTGGTGTAGATGAACCCCCCGCCGGGAACGTCGCCGGTGCAGCCCATGATCTCGTAGTCGACGCCGTGGTCGCCGCGGACACCGAAGCGCTCGTCGATGACGTCCCTCGGCAGCGCGATCGTCTCCTTGACCCCGACGGTGAAGTTCGCGGGGTCGGTCGGGCCGTACAGGCCCGCCTCCTTGGCGAGGAACGAGTTGACGCCGTCGCATGCGATCACGACCTTCGCCGTCAGATCGCCGTCGGGTCGATCGGTGCGCACGCCGACGATCGCGCCGTCGGGCCGGTCGCCGGAGCGCAACAGCCCGGTCGCGGTGGTCGATGTGACGAGGACAGCGCCGGCGTCGACGGCGTGGCCCGCAAGCCAGGCGTCGAAGTCCGGCCGGTACGCCGTCGCCCCGTTGTACGGCGGCTCGCCCCACGACTCGGTCCGGTAGTCGACGGTCAGTGCCTGGTGTCCGGTGACGATCATCGTCGCCCGTCGGGTCACCCATCGCTGGATCGGCACCTCGGTCCACCACTGGGGGACGATCGTGTCGAGGATCCGGCCGTAGATCACCCCGCCGTACATGTTCTTCGACCCGGGGAACGGGCCCCGTTCGAGCAGGCAGACCGACGCGCCCGAGCGTGCCAGCTCGATCGCTGCGGCGGACCCCGCCGGTCCGGCACCGACGACGATCGCGTCGAACTCAGGCATCGGCGCGCACCTCGGCCGATTCGTCGACCCGAGGATCGGCCGCCTCGCTGAGACGGGACGCGAGCTCCTCGAGCGTCGCGTTGGCATCCGCGACGACTGCGAGGTCTGCCATCGCCATCATCGGGCAGTGCGGATCGGTGTTGATGCTGATGACGTGGTCCGGGTCGCCGAGTCCAGCTGTGTGCTGCACCGCTCCGCTGATGCCGAACGCGAGGTACAGCTCCGGAGCGACGACGACGCCGGTGGTCCCGATCTGACGGCTGTGGGCGACCCATCCGCGGTCGGTGACGACCCGGGTGGCACCCATCGACGCGCCGAGCGCGGTGGCGACCGCTGTCAGCTCGGCGAAGCGCTCGGCCGAGTCGAGCCCGGCGCCACCGCCCAGGATGCGACGCGACTCGGCGAGGTCCATGGTCGTGACGTCCGGAGGGAGCACCTCGACGACGACAGCGTCCCGCGTCCCGGTCGTCGTGGTCGGTTCGATCGCCTCCACCTCCGGCACGGCACCGCGGAGCACGTCCCGTCCCGGGCCCGGTTGGACCGTCACCACGATCGGCTCGGTCACCAGGTGGTCCGCAAGGACCCCGCCACCGAGGCACGCCGTCGACACGACGTCGTCGCGCACCGCGACCGCGCCCGCCAGCACCGGTCGGCCCAGCAGCGCGGCGAGGCGTGGAGCGAGGTCGCGGCCGTCGGGCGACGCGGGCAGCACCACGATGTCGGACCCGCTCACCTCGGGCGCCAGCGCCTCGGCCCAGGCGCCGGCGGCGAACGACCCCGCCTCCCACGCCGACACACGGGCGGTCACGCCCGAAAGGCTCTCGGCTGCTGCACGCACACCGGCGCCGACGAGGATCACGTGACCGTCGGCGGCCCTGGCCGCGTCGATCGAACCGGCCGGGAGCGTGGCGTCGCGCACCGGCACGACGGCGACTCGGGACCGGGGTGACATGCACAGCGACGGTAGCCCGCAGGCGCCGAGCAGCGGGAGTTGACATAATGAGAATGCATGGGAACGGATGCGCACGCGCACGGCAGCCACGGCGGCCACAACCACGGGTCCGCGCTCGCCCGCAGCGGCGAGGCAGCGAAGCGACCCCTCACCATCGCCCTCGGGCTCAGCGTCGTCACCTTCGGGGTCCAGATCGTCGTCGGCGTCGCCACCGGGTCGCTCGCACTGCTGGCGGACTCAGCGCACGTGCTCACCGACGCGCTCGGCATCGCCCTCGCCCTGGCAGCGGTCGTCGTCGCATCCCGATCCCGGCGACCCGAGCACACCTTCGGGCTCTACCGCCTCGAGGTCCTCTCGGCGCTCACCAACGCCGTGCTGCTCCTCCTCGTCGCCGGATGGGCGCTGTACGAGGCGATCGGACGCATCCAGGATCCACCGGACGTCCCCGGACTGCCGGTGCTGGTCGTCGGGGCCATCGGGCTCGTCACCAACTTCATCTCACTCCGCCTGCTCTCGGGCGGCGAGTCGCTCGCCGCCGAAGGCGCTCGGCTCGACGTGCTCGCCGACACGGTCGGCTCCGTCGCCGTGGTCGTCGGCGGTGCGGTGATCATGGCCACCGGCTGGACGGTCATCGACGCGTGGTTGGGCCTGGCGATCTCGCTGTGGATCATCCCCCGGTCGATCCGGCTCGCCGCCAGCTCGCTGCGCGTGCTCGTCGAGGCGGCCCCATCCGACGTCGACCTCGACGGACTCGAGGGTGACCTGCGCGCGCTGCCCGACGTCATCGACGTCCACGACCTGCACGTGTGGACCCTCACCTCCGACATGGAGCTGCTGACCGCGCACGTGATGGTCAGCACCGGCGCGGACCACCACGCGGTGTTGGATCGCGCCCGTTCGCTGCTGTCGGAGCAGCACGGCATCCACCACGCGACCCTGCAGGTCGAACCGGAGGACCACGCCGGCTGCGATGAGCTCGACTGGTAGGCACTCCACCATGACGACCCACGTGCTGATCCACGGCGGCGGTTCGACCGGCCGCTTCTGGGACCGCCTCGCACCGCTGCTCGATGGACCGACGCTGGCCGTCGACCTCCCCGGACGCGGCCGGCACCCAGCAGATCTGGCGACGATCACCGTGGACGACGAGGTGGCCTCTGTGCTCGACGACATCGGTGCCGAGGCGCCCGACGGGCCGGTCGTGGTCGTCGCGCACTCCTCAGGCGGCCTCGTCGTCCCCGGCGTCGTCACCGCACTCGGCGACCGGGTCCGACGCATCGTGCTGATCGCCGCGCTCATCCCCCCTGAGGGCGGTGACGGCCTCGACTGCATGAAGCCCCACCACGCCGAGGGCCTGCGCGGGGTCGTCGCCGCACTTCGCCCCGACGACCCACCGATCACGCTGCCCGGCCCACCCGATGACCCCGAGCCGTTCCGCACCGCGACCGGCGGCGATCCGCTCGACGACGACACCCTGGCGTTCGTCGTCGACCCCGTCCGGCTCGTCGCCGACACGGTGCAGCACTACTTCCAGCCGGTGCACTGGTCGCTCGTGCCGACGACGGTCCCGGTGACCTACCTTCTCACGATGCGGGACCGGCCGATCCCGACGGAGCTGCAACGGGAGATGGTCGACCGGCTCCCACCCGATCTCGCGGTGGAGGTGGTCGAGGTCGACACCGGCCACCTGGCGCCGATCACCCATCCGGAGCTGCTGGTCGAGCTGATCGGATCCACCGGAGCCGGGCGGCGTGCAGGGAAGGACCCTCAGCGGTGAGCTACCCGACCAAAGGCTGGTTCCCCGACCCGACCGGTCGCCACCAGCTCCGCTGGTGGACGGGTGAGGCATGGGCTGCTGCGGTCGCCGATGACGGCGTGCAGTCCTTCGACCCCGACGGCCTGCGCCCGGGAGCCCCGGACCAGCCTCGTTGCGAGGCGAGCGCCGAGGACCACGCCGAGGTGCTGCGGGCGTGTCACGTCGGGGCGCTCACCGGAACCGATCCCCTCACCGCGCCGGTGCTGTCGATCTGGCACCGACGGGCTGGCCTCATCGACCTCAACCCCACCTGGTCGGTCCACGACGGTGGCGGACGGTGGTTCGGCACGTTCACCCTCGCCGTGTCGGGCCCGACGCCGAACGAACGCTCCTACGTGCTGCGCTGCACCGACGCCACGACGCTGTCGGTCACCCCCGAGCGTCCCCGTGCCGTCGCCCGGCTGACCGACCACGACGGGACCGAGGTCGCGGCCGTGGTGCCCGTCGGCGCCAGCACGCAGCGGGTCGAGGCGGTGGTCGACGGCATGGTCGTCGCACAGGCGACGTACGCGATCGGCGAGGTCGCCGTGACCGACATCTCAGGAGCCACCGTCGGCCGACTCGTCCCGCCACCGCTCAAGGTGCGTCGGAGCATCGGACGTCGGATCGGATGGGATCCGGCGCTCGTGTCGGAGCAGACCGCTGTCGGCGACCCGGTGACCGGTCGCGGGGTGAACGCTGTCGCCCTGGCGTGGGAGCACACGATCCGGGAGTGGAGCGCGTGACCCTCAACGACTGAGGCAGACGCCGTCCTCGGCCGCCCGTCGATCCGCATCGAGCAACCGGTGCACCGGCTCCAGCACCTGCGCGTCGAGGACAGACCAGATCCGGCCCGGGTCCGAGTCGACGTCGACCGGATAGATGTTCCAGCAGCCCGTCACGCCGGCGACCGACCCGCTGGCGTGGAAGGCGATCGACCACAGCGCCAGCACCACGACGAGCGCCGCGGTGCTCAGCGCACGCCGCCGGGTCGGCGCACCCCTGCGGAGGCGCTCAGCCCGGAACACGACGTCCACGGCCGGCAACGCCAGCACCGCGAGCTGCGGCACCGCCTCGGTCATGAACCTCGGACCGAAGCTGTGGCCCGCCCACCAGTGAGGGAAGGCCGACACCGAGATCGTGACCGCCAGCACCGAGACCCACAGCACGGCGACCAGCGAGCGACGCTGCGGATCCCGCCACGCGACGACCGCGCCGGACACCGCGAGGACGAGGATCGGCGAGGCAACGAGCAGACCCCGGCTCGGGCTGATCCAGTTCGACGCGACAGCTTCGGGGAACCAGGCGCCGAACACGACCCGACCCGACGAGTAGTACGCGGGCAGGGGATCACCGAGCAGCACGAGGTTGCACACGACGAAGCCGACCGCGACCGACAGCGCGCCGAGGGCCACCGACAGGACCGCCGAGGGGAGCGTCGCACGGCGCCGGACGATCACCCAGCCGACCAGCAGGACCGCGACCGCGAGGTTCGTCGGTCGCACGATCGCAGCGCCGACCGCGGATGCACCCAGCGCGACGACCGCGCCGTCGAGCACCGACGGCCGCCGGACCCGATCCCCCGTCGGCTCGCCAGACGCGGTCATCTCGGTCGGTCGGGTCGGGTCGGTCCGGTCGATGCGGACCGCCAGGTACAGCAGCAGGCTCAGCAGCAGGAGCGACGGCGTGTGCTGCCACAGGGCCCGGCTCGCCGTCGACCATGCAGACGTGCCGAGCGCGAACACCAGCGCCGCGCCGTTGGCCAGCAGACGGCGACGACGATCACCGCCGCCCAGGACGATCAGCGCCGTCGCCCGGAACAGCAGGACAGCTCCGATCACCACGAACGACGCCGACGCGGTGTGGATCAGCTCGAAGTCCCCGTCGCGGATGAGCCGCGCGCTGTCGGGCGTGCCGGCGACGGCAGCCACGGCATCGGTCACCACCACGCCGGGTACAGCGAAGAGCGCCGAGGTCCACGGGAAGTAGTCGAACACCTGGACGCCCGGGTTCCCGAGAACCCGTCGCAGCACCGCAGGATCCTCGACGACCGCACCGGCCGGGAGCGACCCGTCGGTGACGACGATCGGATGGCCGACCAGCCGGTCGGCGCCGACGTCGTCGATCGCCAGGCTGCCGCGGTGCACGAGCGAGTGGGCGGTCATCGGCACGAACGCCGGGTCGTGCGTCGTGGCGGACCGGACCGGACTCAGCAGGTAGACGGCAGCGACCACCAGGGCGAGCAGCCACCAGGACCCGAGGACGCCCCAGCGTCGTCGCGGCGGCGATCGGTCACCGTCGAGCTCCTCGCGCGCCACGCGGGGAGTCTCACACACCGATGTCGACGAGCCCGGAACGCTCCACCGTCGAATCCGAGGCTGACGGGATGGACGCACCGACCCGTTCGCCGTCGATCACCGCCGCATGCGCCCGTCGCGGTGCGATCGCATCACCGACGCGGTGCACCTCGACACCGCGGCTGCGCAGCTCGGCGGCGCTGCGCAGCTCGTGGTAGAGGCCGTCCGCAGGGTCGGCAGGGACCGCCAGCACCAACCAGTCCGGCGTCCTCGTCTGCATGGCGCCGGTCGGATGGTGCTGGAGGTTCACGACATGACGTCCGGCACCGTCCCCGCTGCCCTCCTCGACGCCCATCGGGACCAGCTCGGTCGACTGGACGATCCCCTTGGCCCCGGCCCGGATCCACCAGTTCTCGAGGTCGAGGGTGATGCCGAGGTCCTGGCCGACGACCATGCCGGGCGTGATGACCTCTACGTCGCAGCCACGATCGGCCAGCAGCTCCGCGACCGACGTGGCGTGGTGGAAGCCGAGCTCGTCGAGCACGACGACCGATCCGCTCGGCTGCGCCGTCCCGTTGAGCACGTCACGCACGTCGACGATCCACGCTGCATCCGCGGGCGCCCACCAGGGCCGGGCGACCTGCGCCCCGGTCGCGACGACCACGGTGTCCGGGCGTCGTCGGAGGACCTCCGGGACCGTGGCATCGACGCCGAAGCAGAGATCGACGCCGAGCCGGCCGCACTCGTGGACCTGGTTGCGCACGAGATCGCCGAGCTCGGCGCGGTTCGGGACCGTCGCAGCCAGCCGGACCTGACCGCCTGCAGCGTGGTCCCGTTCGAGGACCGTCACGTGGTGGCCGTTGCGTGCCGCGGCGATCGCCGCCTGCAGACCCGCAGGTCCGGCGCCGATCACCAGCACCCGGCGACCCACCGCGACAGGACGGGGCTCGCCGACGCCGTCGGACTCACGGCCGGTGCGGGGGTTCTCGATGCAGCCGAGCCAGCGGTTGAGCCCCATGCGACCGACGCACTCCTGGTTGCAGCTGAGGCACAGGCGCGTGTCGTCGGTGAACCCG
>JAFDWA010000081.1 GCA_018268735.1 Actinomycetota bacterium
TGGCTCCATCCTCGCTTCCAAGGTCTGGAGCCTCCAACGAACCCAGGGCGGTTCACCGCGCTGGTCTGGCGCGGAAGCCTCCGACGTGACTCTCGCACTCGTCCGCTTCGTCGCCGACCTGACATAGCTCTCGTTTCTACGCTGTCTGCGTGATCAAGGATGTCTTGCACACCGCAAGGCCTCAGCAGACCTACCCAAGTAGGCCGTGGTTCCAAAACAGTCCTGCCAAGGGCACCACGTCGTTTGGGATTCCCACCATCGTCACCGCCGGACGAGCGGGAACTTGTAGTCCTGCGCTCACAGAAGCGACGGGGAGCTACAAGTTCACCGCTGACCGTCGAACTTGTAGTCCTGCGCTCATGCGAGCGACCGTGGGCTACAAGTTCGCTGCCTGATCAACTGCCGCCGGAATCGTCACCGCCTCGAAGCACAAGGGTCTGCGATCTCGCCGGCAGACCGTGCCGGTACGATCCGCCCCATGCCTTCGTCGCCCGTGCCGACGGACACCGACCCCGACGTGTTCCGTCGCCAGATCGCGGCGTGGCGTGCGATGACACCGATCGAGCGATTCGAGCTTGCCGATCGGTTGAGCGCTGAGGTGATCGCACTCGCTGTCGCCGGGATCCGGTTCGAACAGCCAGAGGCGACACCCGCAGAGATCCGCTTCGAGCTCGCCCGGCGTCGCTTCGGACGAGCGCTCGCCGAGGCTGCACGCGACACACCACCCGCTTCGTGAGCAACACCAGCGGCGCTGTCACTCTCATCGCGCGGGTCGTCGCGATACTCGACGAGCTCGACATCCCCTACGCGCTCGGTGGTTCGCTCGCGAGCTCGTTCGTCGGCGAACCTCGCGCCACGGCGGACATCGATGTCGCGCTCATGGTCGACCCTCCGCTCGGGGAGGTGCTCCTCGAGCGGGTCCGACCGGAGTTCTACGTCCCCGTCGACTCCGCCCGTGAGGCCATCCGAACCCACGACGCGTTCACCATCCTCCCCTCGGATCAATCGCTCAAGGTCGACCTCTTCGTCCTCGGCGCCGGGCTGCTGGATCGTCGCCAGATCGAACGTCGGGTGCTCGTTCCGCTGCCGGGAACGCCATCCGGGGTGTGGGTGACTTCTGCCGAGGACCAGGTTCTGCGCAAGCTCGACTGGTACCGACGGGGTGGCTCGATGTCCGATCGCCAGTGGCGCGACGTGCTGGGGATCGTCCTGGTGCAGGGCGACGCTCTCGACCTCGGATACCTGCACGAGACGGCACGTCAGGCCGGCCTCGACGATCTGCTCGACCGGGCACTCAGGGATGCAGGTCCGCCGCGCTGAGCAACGGCCATGATGGCCGCATGCGCATCGGACTCAACGGTTCAGGACTCATCGCCACCGGCGCCCCCGTCGGTCAGATCACCGAGCACGCTGCCCAGGCCGAGGTCGATGGGTTCTCGTCGTACTGGCTCGCCCAGCTCGCCGTGCCGGACGCCCTCACCGCGATCGCGTCGATGGGTGACGCCACCTCGACCATCGAGCTCGGCACCGCGGTGGTCCCCACCTGGCTGCGGCACCCGCTGATGCTGGCCGCCCAGGCCGTGACGGTGCAGCAGATCATCGGTCCGCGCCTCGCGCTGGGGATCGGGCTGGCGCACAAGGTGTCGATCGAGACGTCGCTGCGCATCCCGTTCACAACTCCCGCCAAGCACATGGACGAGTACCTGTCGGTCCTCCTCCCGGCCATGACCGATGGCTCGGTGGACTTCACCGGCGACATCTGGTCGGGCTCCATCGAAGGAGGAGCCCCTGTCGGAGCACCGCCGAGCGTGCTGCTTGCAGCGATGGGGCCCAAGATGCTCCGACTGGCGGGATCTCGATGTGACGGGTCGATCCTGTGGCTGTCGGGACCGAAGGTGATCGCCGAGCGGATCAAGCCGGCGCTGGATCTCGCAGCCGCCGACGCCGGACGGCCGGCGCCGCGGATCGTCGCGTCGGTCCCGGTCTGCGTCACCGACGACGCCGAGGGCGTCAAGGCGGTGGTGGGCACCTTCCTCGCCGGGTACAACGACCTGCCCTCCTACCGCGGCGTGATGGATGCCGAGGGAGCGAGCGGCCCGGCCGACGTGTCGGTGATCGGTGACGAGGCGGCAGTCCGAGCCGGCCTCGCTGCGTTCGCGGCGGCAGGGGCCACGGACTTCGCCCCGGTCGAAGTCGGGTTCACCGAGCGGGACCAGGCCGCCACCCGCGAGCTGCTGAAGGAGCTCGCTGCGGGCTGAGGTCAGCCAGATGCTCCGATCGTGGCGGCGTCGGCGCTGGGGGTCCATCCGCTCGAGCGTCGCCCGCATCCGGTCGTGGTCTGACGGCGAGCGCGAGCGGGTAGGCCACCGACATGACCGACGACGCAACCGGCAGCAGCGACCACCTCGAGCGCCATCCTCATGGCCATCAGGAGCCCGGCGACACCGACGTCCAGGCCGAGCGCCAGGAGGAGGGCGTCGAGGCGGAGATCGAGGAGGAGATCGTCGAGGAGCACCGGCGCGAGCTCGCGAAGCAGGGTGACACCGCCGCTGAGTGATCATCGGAGCAGATCGCCGAACCAGCCGACGCTCCCGTCGGCGCGGGTCCGTTGCTTCCCACATGGGTACGGTCGGGACCCATGTCGGAGCGATCACGTGACAACGGCCTCGATGGACGAAGGGTCCTCATCACCGGTGCAGCGCGGGGCATCGGCGCCGCACTCGCCCAGCGGCTGCACTCACGAGGCGCCCGTGTCGCTCTCGCCGGGCTCGAACCGGCGCTGCTGGAGGAGACAGCCACGGAGATCGATGCACCCTGGTGGGCCTGCGACGTGACCGACCGAGCCCAGGTCGACGTCGCGGTCGCTTCGGCCGTCGCCGCGCTCGGCGGGCTCGACGTGGTCGTCGCGAACGCCGGTGTTGCCGCGCAGCTGCCACTCGTCGGTGGCGATCCCGAGCTGATGGAGCGCACGATCGCTGTCAACGTCATGGGCACCTACAACACGCTGCGGGCGGCCGGACCCCACATCGGCCACCCTCGGGGGTACGCGGTGGCGGTCTCGTCGCTCGCTGCGGCGGTCCACGTCCCGCTGCTCGGGGCCTACAGCGCGTCGAAGGCCGCTGTGGAAGCGCTCGGCAACACGCTGCGCCAAGAGCTGCGACCGACCGGCGCTCGCGTCGGCGTCGCCTACTTCGCCGAGCTCGACACCGACATGACGAGCCGTGGCTTCGGCACCGAGGCCGCTCAGGCGTTCTCCGGCGGCGGCAGCCTCACCGGGCTCACGCCGCTGCGCGTCGGCATCGACGCGCTCGAGCGAGGGATCGAACGCCGGTCGAGGACCATCTCGGCGCCCTGGTACGTGACACCAGCGCTGCCGGCGCGCGCTGTCCTGCAGCGCGTCTTCGAGCTCGGCACCCGACACCGGGTCGCCGAGGTGATGGAGGTCGCTCGCGGCGAGGTCGTCGAGCTCACGACACCACAGCCCTCCGGCGCACCGGCGACGTCCGCGCAGGGAGCGTCACGGTGACACCCGACGCGACCGAGGACCCACCTCGGCGTCGGAACACCCCTCGGATCGCTCCAGGTGGGTGGCGTGAGATCGGGATCCTCACGTCGACGGTCGCGTGGCTGTCCGGCCTCGTCGCCGGGACAGATCGGCCCAACCTGTTCGCGACGCTCGGACGCCATCGTCGCCTCGCGCACGGCTGGCTGCACTTCGCCGGGACCCTCATGCCGGGCGGTCGACTCCCGCGACGTGAGACCGAGCTCGTCATCCTCCGCGTCGCACACCGGCGCGACTGCGACTACGAGCTCGACCACCACATCCACCTCGGGCGACGAGCCGGGGTGACCGCCAGAGACGTCGACGCCGTCACGTGGGACCGCGGGGCGCCGGGCGGTCCGGCGTGGTCCGACCGCGAGGCTGCGATCCTCGCTGTCGTCGACGACCTGATCGACACCCGTGACGTGGACGATGACACCTGGGCGACTGCGGCAGGGCTCCTCGACGAGCGCGAGCTGATCGAGCTGGTCGTGCTCGTCGGCCACTACGACATGCTCGCCACGACGATCACCACGTTGCGCATCCAGGCCGACCGCCGACGGCGATGACAGCCCGGCGATGGAGACCCGGCGCGGATGCGCCGACAGCGCTCCGGCGAGCAGGTGCCGTCGTGGATCTCAGGAGCAGCCGCGCTGGGTGCGCAGTCCGTCGCCGATGACGTCGAGGGGGTAGGCGACCACGTCGCTGCTCGACGGGTCGCGGGCGACGACGAGGCCGACCGCCCGACCCTGGACGTCGAGGACGACACCACCGGACACTCCTGGCACGGCCTCCACGTCGACGATCAGCACGTCGCTGGAGCCGCCGTAGCCCTGGCGAGCCTCGATGGCCCGAACGTGGCCGGTGACCGCTCGGAAGCGACCGCCGGGGTAGCCCGCCACGACGACCTGCGCGCCGAGGAGGGGCCGAGGGCCGGTCGCAAGCGCTCGCGCCCCGCCGGCCGCCAGCTCGTCGCCGTCGAGGCGAGCGGCGTCCCTCCCGTCGACGGTTCCGAGCACGCCGACCGGGTCCTCGAGGCCCTCCACCGACACGTCGACCGAGCCAGCGACGACGTGCTGGTTGGTGAGCCCGATCGACCTGCCTCCCTCGTCGAGCACCGTCGCCGTCGCCTGGCGCTCGGACCCGCACCCACTCGAGTGCACCAGCAGCACCGAGCGCTGCAGCGACTCCTGCACCTCGGGTGCCACGACCCCGCGCTCGACGAGCGCGCCCCGGACGCTGGCGACCGGCCGACCCGGCAGGTCCTCGCCCGCGCGCCAACGCGACACTGCCCCGGCCGCGACCAGGCAGGCAGCAACCACGATCGCGGCCCCCAGCCGCCGCATCGACACGATCCGAGGGAACCGCGTCCGGCGCAGGGACTCAAGTCCGCGGGTACATCTCCCCTGCCGACCGGCTCAGATGCGTGTGCCGAGGTAGCGCTCCCAGATCGCTTCGACGGCGACGGTGGCGGTCAGCTCGCCGTCGTGGACCTGCTGCTCGTAGACCGACAGCACGTCGTGCAGCTCTGGGTCGGCGCGCAGGTCGTCCCGAAGTCGGTCATCCAGCATCGACCACATCCAGCGGACCTGCTGGGCACGGCGGCGGGCTGCCAGCTCCCCGGTCGCGGTGAGCTTCTCGCGGTGCAGCTCCACCTGACGCCACAGCTCCGCGAGTCCTGATCCGGTCATCCCGGAGCAGGTCACCACCGGCGGCGACCACGTCGGCGAGGCGGGCGACATGAGGTGCAGCGCAGCGCGGTAGTCCGCCGCTGATCGCTCTGGTCGAGCGGTGTTGTCGCCGTCGGCCTTGTTGACCGCGACCATGTCGGCCAGCTCCAGGACACCCTTCTTGATGCCCTGCAGCTCGTCGCCGGCACCGGAGAGCATGAGCACGAGGAAGAAGTCGACCATCTCGGCGACGACCGTCTCTGACTGGCCGACGCCGACCGTCTCGACGAGGACGACGTCGAAGCCCGCTGCCTCGCACAACAGGATCGTCTCCCGCGTCGAACGGGTGACGCCGCCGAGCGATCCCGCAGCCGGCGACGGACGGACGAAGGCCCCGGGGTCGACGGCGAGCCGCTCCATCCGGGTCTTGTCGCCGAGGATCGATCCACCGGTCCGCGAGCTCGACGGGTCGACGGCCAGCACCGCCACCCGATGGCCGGCTGCGGTCAGGTCGATGCCGAGCTGATCGATGAAGGTGCTCTTACCGACGCCGGGCACACCGGTGATGCCGACCCGGTGGGCGCCGCCGGTGTGAGCGAGGAGTGCCTGGATCAGCTCCTGGGCCACCAGCCGGTGCCCGGGATTGCGGCTCTCGATCAGCGTGATCGCCCGGGCGAGGACGGTCCGGTCACCGGACAGGACGCCGTCCAGGTACTCGAGCAGCTGCAGCGGCGCGGGCAACGAGCTCAGCCCAGGTCGTAGCCGAGCCGGTCCGCCAGGCGGTCCAGCAGGTCCGACGCTGCCCGGTGGATCACCGTCCCCGGCGGGAACACCGCGGCAGCGCCGGCGTCGTAGAGCGCCTGGTAGTCCTGCGGCGGGATGACCCCGCCGACGACGACCAGGATGTCCGGACGGCCGAGATCCTCCAGAGCTCCGACCAGCTCGGGGACGAGGGTGAGGTGACCGGCGGCGAGCGACGACGGTCCGACGACGTGCACGTCGGCCTCGACCGCCTGCCGGGCGACCTCTGCGGGCGTCTGGAACAGCGGGCCGATGTCGACGTCCCAGCCGAGGTCCGCGAACGCCGAGGCGATCACCTTCTGGCCGCGGTCGTGGCCGTCCTGGCCCATCTTCGCGAGCAGGATGCGGGGGCGACGGCCGTCCGCCGCCTCGAACGCCTCGACCTTGCGCCGGACCTCGTCCACCGCTCCACCCTTCTCTCCGAGCTCGCTGCGGTACACGCCGGAGATGGATCGGATGTCCGCGCGATGTCGTCCGTAGACCTTCTCGAGCGCGTCGCTGATCTCACCGACCGAGGCCTTGGCGCGCGCTGCCGCGACGCCGAGGTCGAGCAGGTTCCCGTCGCCCGAGGCCGCAGCGTTGGTCAACGCCTCCAGCGCGCTGCGCACCGCGTCGTCGTCGCGCTCGGCCCGAAGCCGCTCCAGCTTCGCGATCTGGCCGGCTCGCACCGCCGAGTTGTCGACCTTGAGGACGTCGATGTCCTCGTCGCCGTCGAGGCGGTACTTGTTCACCCCGATCACCGGCTGGCGACCGGAGTCGATCCGGGCCTGGGTGCGAGCGGCCGCCTCCTCGATGCGCAGCTTCGGGATGCCCGCCTCGATCGCCTTGGCCATGCCGCCGAGCTCGTCGACCTCGGCGATGTGCTCCAGAGCCCGCCGGGCGAGGTCCGCCGTCAACCGCTCCACGTAGTAGCTGCCGCCCCACGGG
>JAFDWA010000082.1 GCA_018268735.1 Actinomycetota bacterium
CGGGGGCCGCCGAGCTGTGGAGCACCGCCGGCGACGGCCAGGTCCTCGTCGCGACAGCGGGCGCGCCGGCACCGTCGAGCACCGCCGCGGCCGACGGGTCAGCAGCCGAGGGGCTCCGGCTCGACGTCGACGACACCTCCCGGGTCACGCTCGTCGGCGGGCGGATCCGCGGCCTCGATCCGGATGTCACCACAGCGTTCCTCGACCAGCTGTCGCTCGCCGTCGAGCACCGCAGGCTCCGGGCGACGGAGGTCGACGCACGCCGGATCGCCGACGTGAACGAGCTGCGGGCGACGCTGCTCGCGGCGGTCTCACACGACCTGCGCACCCCGCTCGCGACGATGAAGGCAGCCTCCTCGACCCTCGCGCAGCTGGGCGACGACCTCGACGCCGACACCCGCTCCGAGCTGGCGGGCACCGTGGATGCCGGCGTCGACCGGTTGACGGCGCTGGTCACCAACCTCCTCGGTCTGAGTCGGATCCGTGCCGGCGCCGTGGAGCTCGACCTCGGGCCGGTCGCCGTCGACGGGATCGTGCACCGGGCAGTGCTCGGCGTGGCGCACCGCGGCGTCGAGATCGACGTCCGCCTCGACGACGACCTCCCGCCCGTCCTCGCCGACGGAGCCCTGCTCGAGCACGTGGTGACGAACCTCCTCGACAACGCGTGCAAGTGGTCCCCGAGCGGCGCCGTCGTGCGCGTCGACGCGCACCTGATGCCCAGCCCTCCGGACCCGGTCGACACCCTGGTGCTGCGAGTGATCGACACCGGGCCCGGGATCCCCGCCGAACACCGGCAGCGGGTCCGCCAAGCGTTCGAGCGGGTGGTCGACGGCGACCGCCGACCCGACACCGCCGAGGTCGAGGGAACCGGACTGGGTCTCGCCGTCGCGACCGGCTTCTGCTCGCTCATGGGTATCGCGCTGCTCCTCGGTGAGTCCGGCGCGCAGGCCGGCACGACCGCATCGCTGTACATCCCGGTCGCCCGCGGCGAGCACACCGGAGCCAACCCGTGACCGTCGAACGACCGCGGTTGCTCGTCGTCGACGACGAGGCACCGCTGCGGCGAGTGCTCGAGGTGAGCCTCACCTCCAAGGGCTACGACGTCGAGATCGTCGCCAACGGGGACCAGGCGATCGCTGCAGTGACCGCGACGCTCCCCGACCTCCTCGTCGTCGACCTCGGGCTGCCGGGGATGTCGGGCATCGACGTCATCCACTCCGTGCGCGGCTGGAATCCTGTGCCGATCATCGTGCTGTCGGCACGCGACCGCGAGGCGGACAAGGTGGCAGCCCTCGACGCCGGCGCTGACGACTACGTGACGAAGCCGTTCGGCATCGACGAGCTGCTGGCGCGCGTGCGGGCTGCGCTGCGGCGCGGCCAGTCGTCGGGGGTGGCGCAGCAGATCGTCGACGCCGGCGTGTTCCGCGTCGACCTCGTCCGACGCGAGGTCCTCCGCGACGGAGCGGCCG
This sequence comes from Actinomycetota bacterium, assembly GCA_018268735.1. Taxonomy (GTDB): domain Bacteria; phylum Actinomycetota; class Acidimicrobiia; order Acidimicrobiales; family Microtrichaceae; genus Dermatobacter. The sequence continues at coordinate 1,470 of JAFDWA010000082.1, forward strand.
TGCGACTCACCCCGACGGAGTGGCACCTGATCGAGGCGTTGGCACGCCACCCGGACCGGATGGTGCCGAGCTTCCAGCTCCTGCAGGAGGTGTGGGGTCCCGAGTACGGCGAGGAACGGCACTACCTGCGCGTCTACATGGCGCAGCTGCGGCGCAAGCTCGAGCCGGATCCGTCGAACCCGGTTGCGCTCGTCACCGATCCGGGACGCGGCTACCGGCTCGTCACCCCGGCCGGCGAGCGGCGCTGAGCGCGCTCCGACCGGCAGTCCGCAGCGACGCGCCGGGTCTGCTCAGCATGGGCGCCGGGTCAGCGTGGGCGGCGGGTCGGCGTGGGCGGCGGGTCAGTGATGGGAGGGTGCGGGTGCGAGGATCTCGTAGGTCGGCGAGTTGAGCACCAGCCGACCGCCCCGTGTCGCGACCATGCCCTCCATCGCGACCTGCGCCCCGGCATCCAACCCGGCGATGCGACGACGCCCGAGGAACACCGCGGCGATGGACCCGGAGTCGTCGATGACGGTGACCTCGAACATCGGAGCGCCGGCGCGGGTCTGCACACGGACCCCGTAGACCCGTCCCACGACCCTGGCGCGCTGGCGTGCGGTCAGATCGCTGATCCGCGTGCGTTCGGCGGGGAGCTCCATGTCGCCGAGGTCGATCGTCCGCTGCGGCTTGGCCGACGGTCGTCGTCCACGACGGGGCGCTTCGACGAGCTCGGCGACGGTGTGCTCGGGACCCATGTGGTACGGCACGACGGTCACGTTGCAGTGTGCGAGGTGGGTGAGGGGCTTGGCGATCGCGTTGGCGGTGCCGTCGTGGAAGAGGCGCTGCCAGCTGTGCAGGTACTCACGACGCGGCAGCAGGACGGTGACCTCGGTCTCCCGGTCACGCAGCTCGCGGGCCACGATCTCGGTGGCCTGGCGATCGATGCGCCGGTCCGGGCACTCGACGATGTCGAGAGGGAAGCGCTGGTATCCGAGCCGCTCCCACGCCGCGACCAGGTCCTCGGTCCGGATCGGGTCGAGGTGCAGGTGGACCGCCCGAACCTCGTCGGCACCCAACGTCCTCGCATACTGCAGCGCCCGCGCCGAGGCCACGTCGAGCGAGTCGACGAACACGAGCACGACGTGACGGCGCATCGTCGCCACCCCTGCGGCTGCTGCCACGTCTCGCTCCAGCTCCTCCGCCTCCGCCGAGTACTGGCGGTTGAGCCTTGCCAGGGCGAACACCAGGACCGGGACCAGCACGACGATCACCCAGGCGCCGTGGGTGAACTTGGTGATGAGGATGATGGTCGCGACCACACCGGAGAGCACCGCACCCACGCCGTTGATGAACAGCCCCTTGCGCCACCCGGGTTCGCGGCGCGTCACGTGGTGCTTGGCCATGCCGGCCTGGCTGAGGGTGAAGCTCGTGAACACGCCGATCGCATACAGCGGGATCAGCCGGTCGACCTTCGCCCCGGTGACGGCGAGCAGGACGATCGCGCAGACGGCGAGGAAGATGATCCCGTTGGAGAAGCCCAGCCGGTGGCCCCGCTTGGTGAGCTGCTTGGGCATGAAGTTGTCGCCCGCGTGGAAGCTCGCGAGGCGTGGGAAGTCCGCGAAGCTCGTGTTGGCCGCCATGACCAGGATCAGCACGGTGCCGACCTGCAGCATCGCGTAGAGGGCGTTGCCGAAGCTGCTCTGCCCGAAGACCTGCTTGCCGACCTGCGAGATGACGGTGGGCACGCCCGACTCGTACGGGACCGGGTGGATCCGTGTGGACAACCACGACAGGCCGAAGAACAGCGTGCCGAGGAGCGCCCCCATGATCACGAGGGTGCTGCGGGCGTTGCGCCACTCGGGCTTGCGGAAGGCGGTGACCCCGTTCGAGATCGCTTCCACGCCGGTGACCGCCGCGCCACCCGAGGCGAAGGCGTGCGCGACGACGTACACACCGGCGCCGTACAGGAACGCATCGCCGATGCCGCCGTGGCCGATCGGGATGGCGCCGGCATGGCCGTGGATCGACTGCTGGTGGAGGTCGCCGTGCAGGGCACGCAGCAGGCCGACCACGAGCATCACGAACATGATCACGACGAAGAAGTAGGTGGGGACCGCGAAGATCTTCCCCGACTCCTTGACGCCCTTGAGGTTGCCGAAGGCGATCAGCACGGTGAAGGAGATCGCGATCACCGTGCTCCACGGCGTGAGCGCCGGGAAGAACGACGCCAGCGCCGCGGTGCCCGCAGCGGTGGACACGGCGACGGTCAGCACGTAGTCGGTCAACAGCGAGACACCCGCGACCTGCGCCGGCATGATGCCGAAGTTGTCACGGGTGACCATGTAGGCCCCGCCGGCGGTCGGGTACTCCTTGATGGTCTCCCGATAGCTGAGGATCAGGAACACGAGCACCACGAGGATCGCCCCCGTGACCGGCAGGACGAGGGAGAAGGCGAAGATCCCGACCGCTGAGATGAGGACCCGCAGGATCTCCTCGGTGGCGTACGCGGACGAGGAGATGCAGTCCGACGCGAACACGGCGAGCGCCGTCGGCCGACCCAGCCGTTCGTGCTCCAGGTCCTCGGTCCGCAGCGGTGCGCCCAGCAGCCGGGTCTTGACCCGGTAGCCGAGCGACTCCGGCAGATCCACCAGGTGGCCGGTCGGGTCCTGGCCCTGCGCCGGCCCGCTGCGGTCACCACCGCGTTCCTTGCCGGCGCGGTCGATGGTGGCGGCGCGCGCCGTGGCCTCGTCGATGCTCACGCACGGAGTGAACACCGGGTCGTCGTGCCCGAACAGCTCCTTGACGCCTTCTTGACGGGACGGACCTGTCGTCGCCCACCCTGGATCTCTACGGTGCGTTCGAGGCCCAGGAGGTCCCACATGCACGTCATCGTCGTCGGCTGCGGACGGGTCGGCGCCCGACTCGCCACCATCCTCGAGGACGACGGCCACAGCGTGGCCGTCGTGGACCGGCGAGCCGCGTCGTTCACTCGCCTCGCCGACAACTTCGCCGGCGACCGCGTGGTCGGCGTCGGCTTCGACCGGGATCTGCTCCGGGCCGCCGGGGTCGAGCACGCGGATGCCGTGATCGCCGTCACCGGTGGGGACAACTCCAACATCCTCGTCGCCCGGGTGGCGCGGGATGCGTTCGGCGTCGACCGCGTGGTCGCGCGCATCTACGACCCGAGGCGGGCCGAGATCTACGAGCGACTCGGCATCCCCACCGTGGCGACCGTCCGATGGACGACCGAGCGCATCCTCCGCCACGTGGTCACCGACGGATCTGCAGCACCGGGCTGGACCGACCCGACGGCGACGGTCGAGTTGGTCGAGCGGATCGTTCCTCCGACGTGGGCTGCGCACCGCCTCGGGGAGCTCGAGCAGCGCAGCGGTGCCCGCGCCGTGGCGGTCGCACGCAACGGCACGACGTTCCTCGCCGAGGACACCACCGTGCTCCAGGACGGCGACACCGCGTGGTTCGCCGTCGACCGGGTCGGCGTGGAGAAGCTCGAGACGGCGTTGCACGCCGATCTCTCGGACAAGGGAGCGCACTGATGCGGGTCGTGATCGTCGGAGGCGGCAAGGTCGGCACGTTCATCGCCTCGGAGCTCGTCGGCGCCGGTCACTCGGTGACCGTGCTCGAGCAGGACCCGCTGCGATGTGAGCACTCCGGGTCGGGTTCCTCCACCGAGCGCACCGCAGCGCTCGCCGAATGGCGCAACGCCGACGGCTGCGAGGTCGACGCGCTGGTCGCCGCAGGGCTCGAGACCGCCGACGTCGTCGTCGCGGTGACCGGTGACGACGAGGACAACCTCGTCACATCGCTCCTCGCGAAGGTGGAGTTCGGGGTGCCCCGGGTCATCGCCCGGATCAACAACCCCGACAACGAGTGGATGTTCAACGAGTCCTGGGGCGTCGACCTGTCGGTGTCGACGCCGCACCTGCTGACCAGCCTCGTCGAGGGGGCCGTCGGGGTGGACAACCTCGTGCGCATCCTGTCGTTCGAGGGCGGACGCGTCCGCCTGTCGGAGATCACCCTGTCGCCCGACGCGGCCGTCATCGGCCAGCAGCTCTCCGAGCTCGGCATGCCGCGGGGGTCGACGGTCGTGGCGATCGTCAGGGACGAGCACGTCGTCGTCCCCCGTGGCGACACGGCGCTGTCCGCCGGCGACGAGCTGTTGGTGCTGGTCTCGGAGGACACCGAGTCCACCGTGCGCGACCTGCTGACCTCCACCACCTGAGCGGTCGCGACCGCAGCCGCAGATCGCTGGTCGGAGGGGCAGTCGGGCAGGGGCTGCCCTCCGGGCGGGCAGGACCGCCCGCAGGGCGGTACCTTCGGGTCCGATGCAGCTGGAACGGCGGGACGCGGCGAGGACCGACAGGTCCCCTGAACCCCCGACGACGGTCGTTCACCGTCCCGACATCGAGGTGCTCGAGCCAGATCCGCTCCCGTTGCGGGCGCTGATCGGCTGGCGTCGGTCCGGACGCTCCGAAGGTCGGCTCGCCGAATGGCACCCGGGCCGAGCCGCGCTGCTCGTGGGTGCCGTCGCCGCACTGGGCTGGTGGCTCCCGGGTGCCGCCGTGTTCCTCGGGATCCTCGTCGTCCTGATCCTCACCCACGAGCTCGGGCACCTGCTCGTCGCACGTCGTTGCGGGATGCGTCCCACCGAGTACTTCCTCGGCTTCGGACCGACGGTGTGGAGCCGGACCTCGGCGAGCGGCCTGCGCTACGGGATCAAGGCCGTCGTCCTCGGCGGCTACGTGAAGATCCCGGGGATGGGACCCAGCGAGGAGATCGAGGCGTCCCAGGAGCAGTTCACCTACCGCGCGGCGAGCCGTCCGCGACGCATGGCGGTCATCCTCGCCGGCGTCGGCGTGAACTTCCTCGTCGCGCTCGTCCTCTTCTGGGGCTACGCCATGTGGTCACCGGGCATCGACGTCGGACCGGTGAAGGCCGCGACAGGTTCGGTCTCGCTCATGTACGACGTCTCCCACGACACCGTCACCGGTCTCGTCGACCTCGTCACCGGAGCGGCCGACTACACGCGTTCGGTCACCGGCGGCGAGGTGCCCAAGGAGCGGATGGTCTCAGCCGTCGGGGGCGCCCAGATCACCGACGGCCTGCTCGACCAGCACCCGAGTCGGCTGCTGCTGCTCGCCGGGTTGTTCTCGACCAGCATCGCTGTGTTCAACCTGCTGCCGCTGCTGCCGCTCGACGGCGGGCACGCAGCGATCATCGTCGTCGAGGCCGCGATCGCACGGGCGCGCCGCCGGCCGCGGTACCGGCTCGACCCCGAGCGGTTCCGGATCGCCGCCGCGGTGGTCGTCGTCGCCCTGCTCGCACTCGGTGTGACGTCGATGTACGTCGACATCCTGCACCCGCTCAGCATCTCTGGCTGACCCGCGCCGACGGTCCAAGATCGCCACCCGCCGCCGAACTTGTAGCCCACCGGTCACCCCAACGACCCCC